>NZ_CVRT01000047.1 GCF_001261915.1 Halorubrum sp. SD626R | reverse complement strand
CGGTCGATGTCGCGGAAGATCCGCTCGCGGAGCCCCGATCCCTCCTCCTCGTGGTGCTCGTGTTTCACCTCGGCCTTGAGCTTCGCGAGGTCGACGCCGGTCGGGCAGTCGCTCTTACAGCCCTTACAGCCGACGCAGAGCCCGAGCACCTCCTCCTGGAACCGATCGGAGTGGATCTCCTCGTCGTCGAGCTCCCCGCTGATGGCCGCCCGGAGCATGTTCGCGCGGCCGCGGGTCGCCTGGATCTCCTCCTCGGAGGCGCGGTAGGTGGGACACATCACGCCGGAGTCGGTCTCGCGACAGGTGCCGCAGCCGTTACACAGCTCGACGAGGTGCGAGAAGCCGCCCTCGTCGTCGAAGTCCAGCTCCGTCTGCGGTTCGATCGACTCGTAGGCGGGACCGTACCGGAGGTTCTCCCGCATGTCCGTGTCGGCGGCGCTGTCGGGGTAGCCGCGCTCGGCGGCGGTGTCGCCGTCGACGTAGACGACCTTCCCGGGGTTCATCCGCCAGTCGGGGTCGAACGTCGACTTGAGCTCCTGGAACGCGCTCCAGAGATCCTCGCCGTACATCTTCGGGTTGAACTCGGTGCGCGCGAGCCCGTCCCCGTGCTCGCCCGAGAAGGCGCCGTGGTGCTCCATCACGAGGTCTGTGACGTCCTCGGAGATGGAGTGCATCTTCTCGACGCCCTCCTCCTCCTTCAGCGAGAGGATCGGACGGATGTGGAGGGTCCCGCTACCGGCGTGCGCGAAGTAGGCGGCCGAGGTGTCGTGGTCGGTGAGGACGTCCTCGAACTGTCCGACGTACTCCGCGAGCTCCTCGGGCGGCACCGTCGCGTCCTCGATGAACGGGTACGGCTTCGGGTCGCCCTGCATGCTCATCAGAAGGGGGATCGCCGCCTTTCGGAGCTTCCAGAGGTCCGCCTGGTCCTCGGGCGTGTACGCCTCCAGCACGTCGAAGGCGTCGCCCTCGTCGACGAAGTGGGCGTTCGTGTCGGCGATGGCGTCCTCGAAGTCGTCGACGAGTTCGGAGTCCCACTCCAGCATGAGCGCCGCCGTGGCGCGGTCCGGGATCGGCTCGGCGTACTGCGCGAACTCCTGAGAGCCCGCGGCGAGCGAGAACACCTCGTCGTCCATCAGCTCGACCGCGCTCACCGGGAACTCCAGCGCCTCGGGCACCGCCTTCATCGCGTCGACCAGCGAGTCGAACGTGTACAGCGCGAGCGCCGTCTCCTCGGGGCGGGTGACGAGCGACACCTCGGCCTCGACGATCGTCCCGAGCGTCCCCTCGGCGCCGACGAACAGCTTCGAGAGGTTGATCACTTCCTCGCCCTCGTCGTTCTCGTAGATGACCTTGTGGAGGTTGTACCCGGAGACGGAGCGCTTGAGGTTCGGGTACTTCTCGTCGATTTCGGCCTCGTTCTCCGCGACGAGCTCGCGGGTGGTCTCGTACAGCGCGGCCTCCCGGTCGTCCTTGCCGACGATCTCCTCGTACTCCGGAGAGTCGAGGACGACCTCGCGGGTCTCGATCAGCGACCCGTCCGCGAGCACGACCGTCAGCTCCTCCGTGTACGCGTCGGTGATCCCGTACCGCACCGAGTGCGCGCCCGTGGAGTTGTTGCCGATACCGCCCACGACGGTCGCGCGCGCCGAGGACGCCGGGTCGGGCGCGAACTTGAGGCCGTCCTCGGCCAGCCGGTCGTCGAGGTGGTCCTGGACGACGCCGGGCTGGACCACCGCCCGGCGGTCGTCGGGCCGGACGTCGAGTATCTCGTCCATGTACTTCGAGAAGTCGAGCACGACACAGCCCGGGCCGACCGTCTGACCGCCCAGCGAGGAGCCGGCGCCCCGCGGGATGACGGGGACCTCGTGGTCGGCCGCGACCCGCATCGTCGCCTGCACGTCCTCGACCGAGCGCGGCGTCACGACCCCGGCGGGGCGCGCCTGATAGATGCTGCCGTCGGTGGCGTACAGCACCTGCGCGTACTCGTCGAACTGGACCTCGCCCGCGACGCGCTCGCGGAGGTCCTCCGCGAGCGCCCGGTAGGCGGGCACGTCCGGTCGGTCATGGCCGAGCGCGGCCGACGACGTGTCTAGGTCCGGCGTGTCGGCTCCCCACGTGGGCTCAGTTGCCATACCGCAACACCGGGTCGAAGGGAGAATAAATCCTTTGTTAAAAATGAGTATGATCGCGAGGCGCCGGCGGCGGCCGGGAGCCGCGTCGTTCCGCTTTTTCACGCTTGTACGCTTCTCGAATCATCCCAGAGTCGACTCCGTCCCGCCGCGTCTCGCCGGGATTTATTGCCCCGTCGAGCGAGGCCGACGCATGGAGATACTCCACACGTGTCTCAACGTGGCCGACGCCGACCGCACCGCCGACTGGTACGTCGAGCAGCTCGGGTTCGAGCGCTCCTGGGAGTTCACGACCCCCGACGGCGACACGCGGAACGTGTACGTCTCCGACGACGCCGGCGTCGAGTTCCAGCTGTCGGACACCGACGGCGAGGAGCCGAGCGACGACGGCGACCGCTACGACCACGTCGCCGTCGGCGTCGGCGACGTCGACGAGACGTTCGAGGCGATCGACCACCACGGCGTCGTGAAGGAGCCGGGCGACCAGCCCGAGGCCGGCGCGCGCACCGCGTTCGTGAAGGACCCCGACGGGCACGCGGTCGAGCTGATCGAGCCGCTATAGCCCGACGAGCAGTATCGACGCCGCGACCGCGGTCCCCGTCCAGCCCGCGCCGACCCAGGTCAACACGGCGAACGCCTGTCGCGCCCCCTCGCGGCTCCACTCGGACTCGCCGCCGAGGTGGCTCTGGACCGCCGACATGGAGCCGCCGAAGCCGACCGTCCCGCCCCACGTCGCGACGCCGAAACCGAACAGCAGCGCGCCGAGCGCGAACGAGGTGTCGGTCGCCTCGCGCGCGCCGGCGACCGGCAAGAGGAGGCCCGCGACGACGAGCCCGAGGAGGGCGCCGACGCCGACCCACCGGGCGACCGTCCGTCCGAACGGCCGGACGTCGCGGTCAGTCAACGGTCTCTCGCATCCGCGGGTCGAGCGCGTCGCGCATCCCGTCGCCGAGGAGGTTGAACCCGAGCACCGTCAGCGCGAGCAGCAGGCCGGGGAAGAACGACCACCACCACGCCCCGGAGAACAGCCCGAACTCGACGCCGTTCGAGAGCATCATCCCCCACGTCGGCTCTCCGGGGCTGGCGCCGAAGCCGAGGAACGACAGCGCCGCGATGTCGATGATCGCCAGCCCGTAGTTGAGCGTCGACTGGACCGTGATCGGCGCGAGGCAGTTCGGGAGGACGTGACGGATGAGCAGCCGCGGGTCGGTCGCGCCGAGCGCCTTCGTGGCGTCGGTGTACTCGTCTTCGAGCACCTTCAGCGCGGCCCCGCGGACGACGCGGGCGAACCGGGGCGTGTAGACGAGCGTCAGGGCGCCGACGGCCCGCCACAGGCCCAGCTCCTCCGGGAAGATGGTGACGAGCGCGAGCGCTAAGAGCAGCGACGGGAACGACAGCAGGACGTCCATCGTCCGCATGATGACGTTGTCGGTGAGGTCGCCGTAGTACGCCGCGACGATTCCCAGACTCACCCCGAGGAACGTCGACGCGACGACGGTGACCGTGCCGTAGAGGACGGCGTACCAGGCCCCGTACAGCACGCGGGGGAAGATGTCGCGGGCCTGCCCGTCGGTGCCGAAGAGGTACTCCGCGCTGGGAGCGGACTCCGAGGGGTTCGTCCCGAACTGGGTCGCCATGAGGTCGTTGAGGTCGTAGGTGAAACGCGCGTAGACCGCGATCAGGACGACGCCGACGATGATGACGATCCCGGTGATCGCGAGTCGGTTCGAGAGGAGCTGCGAGAGGAACGGGCTCGCGCGCAGCCGCTCGACGATGCCTCGGTCGACGGTGCCGGTCTGTGTCTCCGTGCTCATTGTTCGATGCGGGGATCGAGGACCGAGTAGGTCAGGTCGACGCCCAGGTTAACCAGCGTATACAACACGGCGAAGACGAGGACGGTGCCCTGGACGACGGGGTAGTCGCTGCGGTTGATCGCGTCGACGAGCAGCGTGCCGATGCCGTTGATCTCGAAGACGGTCTCCGTGAGCACCGCGCCGCCCAGCAGCGATCCGAACTGGATGCCGATCACGGTGATGACGGGGATGAAGGCGTTGCGGAGGCCGTGTTTCATCACGGTGATCTTCGAGCCCTGTCCCTTCGCCCGAGCGGTCCGCATGTAGTCTTGGCGGATCACCTCGACCATCGACGAGCGCATCATGCGCGAGAGCAGCGCCATCTGATAGATTCCGAGCACCACCACCGGCAGGAGGAGGTGAACGACCGCGGACTGGAACGCCGCGACGTTCCCCGCCAACAGCGTGTCGACGAGGATGAGGCCCGTGACCGGTTCGACGAAGTACTCGGAGCCGATGCGACCGCTGGTCGGGAGGAGCCCGAGGAACTGCGCGAAAAGCAGGATGAGCAGCGGGCCGCTCCAGTAGATCGGAACGCTGATCCCGCTCAGCGCGCCGATACGGGTGAGGTGGTCGGTCCACGTGTCCTGTTTGACCGCGCTTAAGATTCCCAGCGGGAGCCCGAACAGGAGCCCGGCGAACTGGCCGAGCAGCGCGAGTTCGATCGTGATCGGGAGCCGGTCCGCGAGGATCTGGCTCACCGGCACGCCCCGATTCACCTGGTAGGACTGGCCGAAGTCGAACGTCGCGACTTCGCCGAGGAAGCGGACGTACTGCTGCCAGAGGGGGTCGTCGAGTCCCAGGTCCGAGCGGACCTGGTTGACGAACTCCTGGCTCGCTCGCTCCCCGGCGATGACCACGGCGGGGTCGCCCGGAGAGAGGTGGAGAATAGCGAAGACCACCGTCGCGACCCCGAACAGCACGGGGAACAGCATGAGTAGCCGTTTGAATACGAAACGTTTGGAGACCATTCAAGCAAACGGGCGCGTGGGACGGTCAAAAAATCTGCGTTCGGCGTCGACTACTCCAGTTCGACCGCTTCGAGGTACGGGCCGCCGATCGCGGCGACCGTGTAGCCGCTCACGGCGTTGGAGACGCCGCGGACCTCGTCGGCGTAGTCGATGAACACCCACGGCGCCTCGTCGTGGGCGATCTGGGCGGCCTCCTGGTACAGTTCGGCCCGGTCCTCCTGGTTCGTGGTCCGCTGGGCCTCCTCAACGACGGTCATGTACTCGCTGTTGGCCCACGCGGCGTTGTTCGAGGTGTTGAACCCCTCGGTACCCCAGTCGACCCAGTCCTGGCCCTCCGGCACGTCGGTCTGCGGGTGGAGCAGGACGTAACAGAAGTTGTCCGGGTCGGCGTTATCGGTGTACCAGCCGGCGAGCGTCGCGTCGTGGTTCCCCTGGCTGGTGTACGTGAGGTAGTCGGAGAACTGCCGGTCGTCGATCGACACCTCGATGCCGACCTCGGAGAGGTTCGACCGGATCGTCTCGGCGGTCGGCAGCGGCGCCGGGTTGTACCCGCGGGGGTTCTGGAACGTGGTCAGCGAGAACGAGAACCCGTCGCCGTAGCCGGCCTCTTCGAGCAGGCTCTGCGCCTGTTCGGGGTCGTACTCGTAGGGGCTGATGTCGTCGTTGTGGCCGAACAGCGCGGGCGGGATCGGCTGGTCGGCCTGCGTGGCGATCCCCGAGTAGATGTTCTCGACGATCGCCTGCGTGTCGATGGCGTAGCTGATCGCGCGGCGGACCCGGCGGTCGCGGAACGCCTCGACGCGCGAGAGGTTGAACGCCATGTAGCCGATGTTGATCCCCGTCGCCGTCCGGCTCTCGGCGGTGTCCGACCCCTCGATGATCTGCATGCTGTCGGGGTCGAGCCCGTCGATGATGTCGAGCTCCTCCTCGACGAGGGCCTGGGCGCGCGTGGAGTTCTGCCCGCGGGTGAGGAACAGCACCTCGTCGACGTTCGGGCTCTCACCCCAGTAGTCGTCGAAGGCGGTGAGCCGGATGCGGTTGTTGGCGTCGTCGAGGGTCTCGAGCTGGAACGGCCCGGTGCCGACCATCTCCTCGCCGAGGTTCGTATCGCCCTCGATCGCGTCCTGGGAGATGACGACGGCCGCGAACATCGCGAGGTTGCGGAGGAACGGCGCGTACGTCTGGGTCAGCGTGATCGAGAGCTCGTAGTCGCCCGGCGCCTCAACGGTGTCGATCCAGTTGCCGAGCGTGAACGGCCCGTACACCGAGGAGTCCTCGAAGTGGTACTCGTAGTCGTCGTCGACGAACCGCCGGTAGGTGGCGATGAAGTCGTCGGCGGTGAACTCCGAGCCGTCGTGGAAGGTCACGCCCTCGCGCAGCGTGAGCGTCACCGAGTCGCCGTCGAGCGACCAGTCGGTCGCGAGCGACTCCGTGAGCGACGCCTCGCCCGGCTGGAACGCGATCAGGCCCTCGTACGCCTGGTTGGTGACCTTCGCGACCTCGCCGCTGGTCGTGTTCTGCGGGTCGAGGGTGCTGGAGTGGGCGCCGCGGCCGTAGCGGAGGGAGGTCGTGCCGTCGCCGCCGTCGCCGCCGTCGCCACCGTCACCGCCATCGCCGCCGTCGCCACCGTCGCCGCCGTCGCCGCCGTCACCGCCGCTTCCGCCGCAGCCGGCGAGGGAGGTGACGGACGCCGTGGCGACCGTCGCGCCGCCCGCTCGTTGCAGGAATCCGCGTCGTGACGTTTCCGTTGTGTCTGGGGACATCGTCGGCGATACACTGGCGACACGGATAATTCTGGTGGTTCGACAGGACGAAACCGCGGGACAAACACCGCTTGAGTGGTCGACTGTTTACTTATTTACCTATCCGGGTGGTCGTCGTAGAGGTGACACGCGGCGGGATGACCGCTCTCGTCGAGCGCGGGGTTCTCCCGCTCGCAGACGCTCTCGAACGTCTCGCGGAGCGTCTCCTCGGCCGCCTCCCACCGGTCGTTCTTGAGGTGTTCGAAGGAGTCGGCGACGACCGCCCGCGCCTCTCCCGAGAGCGGCCCGTCGAAGAAGTACTCGAAGAGGGTCGGGTGCTCGCCGCCGTCGGCGACCGCGGTCGGCGCCGACCCCTCCTCGATGCGGACCTCCGACTCGATGGCGTCGAGGTCGATGTCCCCCGACTCCAGGCGCTGTCGGTAGAACATCACCTCCCGGTACCGCTCTTGGTCGATCTCCAAGTCGTCCGGGGGGATGACCGACGGACAGCGGGTACGGAACCGACAGCCGGAGGGCGGGTCGATCGGCGACGGGACGTCTCCCTTGAGGATCGTTCGGTCGCCCGTGTCGGCGAGGGGGTCCGGTTCCGGGATCGCGGACAGGAGCGCCCTGGTGTAGGGGTGTTTCGGCGTCTCGAACAGCTCGTCCGTCTCGGCGACCTCAACGATCTCGCCGAGGTACATCACGGCGACCCGGTCGGAGATGTGCCGGACGACGCTCAGGTCGTGGGCGATGAACAGGAAGGTGAGGCCGAACTCCTCCTGGAGGTCCTCCAGGAGGTTGATGATCTGCGCCTGCACGCTCACGTCGAGCGCGGACACCGGCTCGTCGGCGACGATGAAGTCTGGGTCGACCGCGAGCGCCCGTGCGATGCCGACCCGCTGGCGCTGGCCGCCGGAGAGCTCGTGCGGGTAGCGGCCGAACTGGCCGCGCTCTAACCCGACCGCGTCCATCAGCTCGAAGACGCGCTCGCGGCGGCGCCCATCGGCGAGGTCGTGGATCTTCAGCGGCTCCATGATCGTCTGGCCGGCCGTCATCCGCGGGTCGAGGCTCGACATCGGGTCCTGAAAGACCATCTGCATGTCCTTGCGCCGCTTGCGGAGGTCCGACTTCGAGAGCGACCCGAGGTCCTCGCCGGCGAACACGACGGTGCCGTCGGTCGGCGGGTCCAGGTGAAGGATCGCCCGCCCGGCCGTGGACTTCCCGCAGCCGGACTCGCCGACGAGCCCCAGCGTCTCCCGCTCGCGCACGTCGAGGTCGATCCCGTCGACGGCCCTCACGCTCGGGTCGCCGCCGCCGAACACCCGGTCGAGGGGGCCGTCCTCCTGCTCGTAGTACTTCCGCATGCCGCGGACCTCGACGATCGGGTCGCCGACCGCGGACTCGGCGCCGACCGCGACGCCGTCGGTCCCGTACGCGGCCTTGTCGAACTCGTCGTGGACGCACTTCGACCGGTGGTCGACGTCGTCCCCGCCGTGCTGGAGGTACGGGATCTCCCCCTCGCGACACCGCGGCTCGGCCCACGGGCAGCGCGGCGCGAAGTGGCAGCCGTCGGGCATGTCGATCAGGTCGGGGACGTTCCCCTCGATCGGGGTCAGCCGCTCCTTCTCCTCGGTGGGGATCGACTCCAGTAAGGTGTACGTGTAGGGGTGACTGGGGTTGGCGAATATCTCCTCGACGGGCCCCTCCTCGACGATCTCGCCGGCGTACATCACGGCCACGCGATCGCAGGTCTCGGCCACGACGCCGAGGTCGTGAGTGATCATCAGGACGGACATTCCGAACTCCGCCTGCAGGTCGTCGATCAGGTCGAGGATCTGCGCCTGGATCGTCACGTCGAGCGCGGTCGTCGGCTCGTCGGCGATGAGGAGGTTCGGCCGGCAGGCGAGCGCGATGGCGACGAGCACGCGCTGGCGCATCCCTCCCGAGAACTCGTGCGGGTAGTCGTCTACGCGCTGTTTCGCCTCCGGGATACCGACCGCCTGTAGCATCCTGACGACCTCGTCCATCACCTCTTCGTCGCCGTCGCGGCCGCCGGCCTTCGGGAGGATCTCGCGGATCCCGTTGAGCCACGAGTCGCGCTTCTGGCCGCCGTACCGGTGGAGCCGCAGCGACTCGGCGATCTGCTCGCCGACGGTGACCGCCGGGTTGAGCGAGGTCATCGGGTCCTGGAAGATCATGCCCATCTCGCCGCCGCGGACCCGGCGGACGGCCGCCTCGGGGGCGGCCGTCACGTCGACGATGCCCTCTTCGATGTCGACGTCGCTCGGCCTCGCGCCGTCGCGGATCCGCTCGCGCGCCGCGGCGTCGAGGAACACGAAGCCGTCGACGGCGTCGGCGAGCGCCGCCTCCAGATCCTCGCCGACCGTCTCCGGGTCGGCGTCGGCTTCGAGGCGGTCGGCGGCGGTCGCGAGGTCGCCGGCGAGGTCGTCGGGGTCCGCCTCGTCGGCGAGGTCGTCGGCCATGCCGCGGAGTTCGGTCGGCGTCTCGGGGACGCGTCGGCCGGCGCGGAGGTCGCTGCTCACGGCCGCGACCGCGTCGATCAGTCCGGACGGGTACGGGACGTACGCGTCGTCGAACTCGTCGAGGAGGGCGGCGGCGAGCGCCGAGTCGGCGAGGGCGATCCGGCCGCCGACGACCTCGCCGGGGTCGTCGACGAGGTCCATCGCCGAGAGGGCGGTGACGCTCTTACCGGAACCGGACTCGCCGACGAGACCGACGGTCTCGCCGTGCTCTATCGAGAGGTCGATACCGTCGACCGCCTTGACGGCGCCCCGTTCGGTCCTGAACTGTGTCCGGAGCGCCGAGAGGGAGAGGAGGTCGGTCACTACCGGCGGTAGCGCGCCTCACGAGAAAATATCTTCGGAGACGGTCGACGGTCACCCCCGAGACGGGACGGCCGGATCGCTCGTCGCCTGAGCCGTCGGATCGGTATCGAAGTCGACCCGCGTCCCGCCGGTCGCGCTCTCGCCGATCGAGACCGCCCAGCCGTGGGCGTCCGCGATGCGTTTGACGATGGCCAGCCCGAACCCGGTTCCGTCGGCGGCGGTGGTGAACCCGGGCTCGAAGAGGTCCTCGCACTCCGCCGCGTCGATTCCGGGCCCGTCGTCGGCGACGTAGAACCCGTCGTCGGACCGGCCGACCCGTACCGTTACGGGGGACGCGCAGTGATCGTCGACGTTTCGGAGGACGTTCTCGAGGAGGCGCCGGACGCGGGGGCGATCGGCGTCGACGTGAAGGTCGCCGTCCGGCAGTTCCAGCGCGTCCCGGGGACAGCCGAAGGGCTCCCACGCCTCGGCGGCGACCGCGCCGACGTCGACCGGTTCCGTCTCCGACACCGTCCGGCCCTCCTTCGCGAGCGTGAGCAGCTCGTCGATCATCCGTTCCATCCGGTCGTGCTCCCGGTCGAGGGTGTCGAGGTACGCGTCGTCGCCCGTCGTGCGGGCCATCTCGGCCGCCGTTTGAGCGTTCTGCAGCGGGGCCCGGAGGTCGTGCGAGACGATCGACGTGAACTCGTCGAGCCGCTCGTTCTGCCGGAGGAGCTCCTCGCGCTGCCGCTGTTCGCGGGTCGCGTCCCTGAGGATCCCCACGGACCCGCGGAACTCCTCGTCGAACGGGAGCGCCGCCATGTGGTCGTAACAGGGCACCGTGTCGCCGTCCCTCGTCTGGATGTCCACGCGGAACTGCTGGGTCGCCGGCCCCTCGCTCGAAACGATCGACGCGAGGATGTCGTTGGCCCGGCGGACGCCCTCGTCGGTCTTGATCTTCTCCGGCGGGCTGCCGATGATCTCGTCGCGGTCGTATCCGACCAGGTCGAGGAACGCCTCGTTGACGTACTCGAACTCGGCGTCCGCGTTGACGACGTAGATCGGGTAGTCGAGCGCGCGGAGCACCGTCGAGTAGCGCTCCGACTCGATCTTGGCGCGGTACTCGTGTGCGGCGTGTTTGACCCGGTTCGCGAGGCGCCGGTGCTGGTCCGGTCCCCCCTTCTGGAGGTACCCGGTCACCCCGGCGTTGATGGCCCGCGCGGCGATCTCCTCGCTCCCCTTCCCCGTGTAGAGGACGAAGGGGAGATCGGGGAACCGCTCGCGGACGTCGGCGAGCAGCTCGAGCCCGTCCGTGCCGGGCATGTCGTAGTCGCTCACGACGCAGTGGAACGACCCGGCGTCGAGCTCCGCGAGCACCGCTTCCGGGTCGGTCACGGTGGTGACGTCGACGTCGACCAGCTCGTTCGTCAGGAACGATTCCGTCAGGTCGAGGAACGCCGGATCGTCGTCGACGTGTAAGAGTTCGATCGGCGCAGCCGTGGCTTCGTCGGGGTCGTCGACCGACATCGTAACTACAGGTCTTAGTGGTTCTATACGGAAAAATATCCGGTCTAAGCCTCGACCGATGCACGCCTATGTGGAGACATTTTGAGGATGCGTTTCACATCTCATATGGTATTCGTCGGGGTCGTCGACTCTCTTCGGTGTCGATGTTCGGAAGCGGCATTCCCCCGACGTTCGGGATCGTACTTCCCCGGCCCTCGCGGCCGGCGCGGCCGGGGCGACCGGAGGCTCCCCCGCTATTCGACGAACCGGTCCGGCGGCCGTCGGTGGTCGGTCGCCCGCTCGAAGGCGTGCGCGAGCTCGAACAGCCGGCGTTCGTCGAACGCGCGACCGAGCAGCTCGACGCCGACCGGCAGTCCCGCCGGGGTGAAGCCGGCCGGAACGACGATAGCGGGGAGCCCCGTGTGCGCGGCGAGCTCGCAGTTCATCTCCTCGAACGGCTGGTTGTCGGGGATCTCGACCGGCGGCACTCGCGACGGGGGATAGAGGATCGCGTCGAGGTCGTCGGCCGCCATTCGGGCGAGGACGGCGTCCCGGATCGCCTCGCGGCGGCGGAGGCTCCGCAGGTAGCCGGTGTTCTCGTCGAGCGCGTCGACGTCGGTGTCGAGGATCGCCGCGTCCTCGAACCTGGCCTGGACCGACGGGTGCAGCTCGCCGGTCGCGACGACGTCGGCCAGCGAGTCGTGCGGGGCGGCGTCGCCCAGCTCGGCGAGGTACGCGTCGAAGTCGCGGGCGAACTCGTATTCGAGCACCCGAGCGCTTTCGAGGCGGGTGTGATCGACGACGTCGACGGGGTCGACGATCGTCGCGCCGGCCGCGTCCAGCTCGCCGATCGCGTCCTCGACGACCGCCGTCACGCGATCGGCGGCGCGCTCCGGCGCGCTCTCGTCGTTTCGCAGACCGAAGAACTCCCGTGCGACGCCGATCCGCGCCCCGGCGAGCCCGGCGGCGTCGAGCCCGGCGGCGTACCCCTCATCCGGGATCCGACCGTCGCCGCGAGCCGTGACCGGATCGGCGGGATCGTAGCCGGCCATCGCGTCGAGCGTCCGCGCCGCGTCCTCGACCGTCCGCGCGATCGGGCCGGCCGTGTCCTGCGTGTCGCTCAGGGGGACGATGCCCGTCCGGCTGACGAGCCCCATCGTGGGCCGAACCCCGACGACGTCGTTGAACGCGGGCGGCGAGCGCACCGACGAACAGGTGTCGGTCCCGGTCCCGACGACGCCGAGGCTCGCCGCGACGGCGGCCGCGGTCCCGCCGCTCGACCCGGACGGTCGCCGGTCGAGGGCGTACGCGTTCCGCGTGGCCCCGCCGAGGGAACTGACCGTGTCGACGCCGAAGGAGAGTTCCTGAAGGTTGGCCTTCGCGAGGACGACGGCGCCGGCCTCGCGGAGCCGCGCGACGACGAACGCGTCCCGCGTCGGCCGCGACTCGGCGAGAGCGGTCGAGCCGGCGGTCGTCGGCATGTCGCGCGTGTCCTGGTTGTCCTTGAGCACGACCGGGATCCCGTGGAGGGGGCCGACGAACCCGTCGCGGTCGAACGCGGCGTCGAGTTCGCGTGCGCGATCCCGCGCGTCCCGGTTCACCGCGAGGATCGCGTTCAGCTCGTCGTCGTGGTCGTCGATCCGCGCGAGGTGCGCGTCGGCGACCGCCTCGGCGGTCGTCTCGCCGGTCTCGTACGCGTCGTGGATCTCCGAAACGGTCGCTTCGACCGGGTCGAAGGGGCGGGCGTTCGGCGGGCTCATGCGAACGTGTGCGGACAATTCGCACGAGGGTACTCAATCTGTCGCTCGACCGGGAGCTATCGGATGGGAGGGAATTCGAGGCGCGGACGCGAGCCGCGCTCCAGTGGAAACATTCAACCGACTACCGGCGCGTCTCCCGGTATGGACGAACCAGCAGGCGGCGACGCACCCGCGAGCGCACAGGTCGGCGACGGGTGGACCGCGGTCATCGAGGACATGGAGGCGACCGCGGCGGAGTACCGGGAGCGCGGGTGGACGACGCTCGAACTGCACCCCGGCGACTCGGTCCTCGTCGACTCGGACCGTCGGACCGGCCTCGACGTCGTCCTCCCCGGTCCGGAGTTCGAGGACCTCGAATCGGCGGTCGACGACCGGGAGTTCCGGGAAGTCGAGGTGTTCCGGGCGGAGGGCGACGGGCTGGTCTACCTGCTCGTCGTCGAGACCGACCCCGAGAGCGAGACGGCCGCGTTCGTCCCCGCGTACTACGACCCGAGCCAGGCGGCGGAGGCGATCGAGTCGATCAGGGAGTCGGGGACCGTGCGCCTCTTCTGTCGCCGACTGAACGACGACACCGTTCGGTTCGTCCACGACGACCCGACGCCGTTCCTCCCGGAGCCCGTCGAGTGAACGCGGTTCGGTGAGCGCGGGGGACGGGGAAGGACGCGTTTCGGAGCGATCGCGCGGCGAAACGACGCGTTCCGGGATCGATAGAAGCGATAAAAAGAGAGCGCTCGGCGTCTGACGCGGCCGTTACAGGATGCCGGCGGCCTCGGCGGTCTCGACGATGTCCTGGGCCATCTTGTTGGTCGCCTCGTCGACCATCTGCCCGTCGACGCTCACGGCGCCCTTGCCTTCCTCCATCGCCTCGGCGTAGGCGTCGACGATGCGCTTGGCCCGCTCGGCGGTCTCCGGGTCCGGCGCGAACACTTCGTTGCCGATCTCGATCTGCGACGGGTGGATCGCCCACTTGCCGTCGCAGCCGATCATGTTGGCGTTCTCGGCGGACTCGCGGAATCCGTCGGCGTCCTCGATGTCAGCGTACGGGCCGTCGAGACACGGCAGGCCGGCGGACTTCGCCGCGGAGTTACACTCGGAGAGGGCGTGGTGCCAGTAGTGGCCCGGGTACTCCGGGAACTGACCGATGTCGAGTCCGGGCGTTCCCATCGCGGCGGAGTAGTCGCCGGGGCCGAAGATGATGGAGGAGAGCCGGTCGGAGGCGTGCGCGATCTCGTGGACGTTGTGGATACCCTCGCCGTCCTCGATCTGGGGTTCGAGGCCGATGCCGCCGACCTCCAGGTCGTTGTTCTCCTCGACCTGTGCGAGGAGGTTCTCGACGGTGTGGACGTCGCTGGCGGATTTGACCTTCGGGACGATGATGTCGTCGATGAACTCGCCCGCCTCGCCGACGACCGTGATCAGGTCGTCGTACCACCACTTGGTGTCGATCCCGTTCATCCGGAAGCTGAGGACCTTGTCGCTCCAGTCCTCCTCGCGGGCGGCCTTGATAAGCGGCTCGCGCGCGTCCGGCTTGGCGTTCGGCGCCACGGAGTCCTCTAAGTCGAGGAACACCTCGTCGGCGTCGCTGTCGGCCGCCGAGTGCATCATTTTCTCGTCGCTCGCGGGCGTTGCAAGCTGCGTCCGGCGAAGAGTGACGTCCGTCATATAGCGGCTCTATCACGCTTGTCCATGAAAATAAAGCTACCTCACGCGGGGGTATTTTCTCTGAGTCGGACGCGAGTGAATATCGGTGCGGTCTGGTGGACTCCGCGCGGTTGTAACCGGAGATCGGATACGGGTCGCTGAGGTCGGATGTGGGTCGAGTGACCGCAAAAAGAGGACTGCGTTCGCCGACGAGGTCTCGGGCGACGAAACCGGCAGTCACCGAGACGGGGGGAGGGCCGAACGGGACCACCGACGGGACGGTGACCCGTGTCATTCGGGTAGAGGGGAAAACACGCGTCTGCGGGAACCCTTGCCGGCGACCAGAAACAACGCCCCCGGTCGGATAGGTATTACGCTGACACGAACAAAACAAACGACAGTGTGATCACAATCGTCAATATGGTCCCGGTAACCAGCTGATACATGAGCGATCTCGACGTCCCCAAACGTGTTCATATCGTTCCGCTGGGATACGAGTTGGACCGGATCGTCCGTCCGGTCGTCGACGGGAACGCCGACGAGGTGATCCTCCTCGAACCCGACGCCGATCGAGAGGACGTCGACCGACCGTCGTACCACGAGACGGCCCGTCAGCGCGTCCGAGACGAGGGGATCCGGACCGAGACCATCGAGTGCGACATCTTCAACCTCTTCAGTTCGCTCGGGACGATCGCCGAGATCTCGAACCGCCTCAGCGACCACAACGTCTACGTGAACCTCGCGTCGGGGTCGAAGGTGACCGCGATCGGCGGGATGATCGCCTGCATGGTCACCGGCGCGATCCCGTACTACGTCCGCGCGGAGGAGTACGCGGGCGGCGAGGAACGACCGGTGGCCTCGGGCGCGAAGCCACCGGAGACGCTCCCGAAGTACCCGATCGAGGAGCCGAATGCCGAACGCGTCGCCGTCCTCGCGTACGTCGAGCGGAACCAGCCCGTCACCAAGAGAGACCTCATCGACTACGGCCGTCGGGAAGGCCTCCCCTTCGTCGAGCGGTACGACACCGAGGGAGTTCAGAACCCGAAACGCGGGTACTACCGGCGGCTCAACACGCACGTCGTCGAGCCGCTTGAGAGCCGCGGGTTCGTCGAGCTCGAGGAACACTCCAAATATCAGTACCTTTCCGTCACCGAGAGCGGGTCGAACCACCTGCGCGCGTTCCGCTACCTGCTCGGTGACTGAGTCGAGTCGCGATCGATGGCTCACCGCCGCGATCTGTCACGGATCCGGCACCGCGGGCTGCCCGCGGCTCCGCGAGCGACGCGCGAAAAATCGTCGGGGTTCGAGGCGGAGTCGTCTCCGGCCGCGTCAGTCGTCGGCCGGGGCGCGCGGCTCGGCCGGCGGTTCCGCGTCGTCGGCCGAATCGTCGACGGCCTCGACGTCGGGGGTCTCGTCGAGCCGTTCGTCCGCCTCCTCGGGCCGGTGACGCTCTCGGATCTCCTCGATCGAGCGCGCCTCGATGTGGTGATGGCACATGACAACTGTTCGCAAGGGTCGGTCGCTGATAAGTATTGTGCCGAAAACGACGTCGAGAGCGACCGAGACCGCGGTGCTACGGTTTCACCAGCACCTTGATCGCCTCGCGCTCGTCCATCATCCGGTACCCCTCCGCGACCTCGTCGAGCCCGACCGTCTCGGTGAAGACCGGCGCGGGGTCGAGCGTCCCCTGCAGCACGTCGGCCATCAACTCCTCGGCGTACGCGCGGACGGGAGCGACGCCGCCCGCGAGCGTGACGTTGTCGCCGAACATCCCGAACACGTCGAGGCCCTCCTCCTCGACGCCGTAGGGGACGCCGACGTACCCGATCCGGCCGCCGGGGCGGACGGCGTCGATGGCGGTGTTCATCGCGCTCGCGGCGCCGACGCACTCCATCACGTGGTTCGGGCCGCCGTAGGTGAGTTCCCGAATTCGCTCGACCGCGGCCTCGCCGCGCTCGGAGACGGTCTCCGTGGCGCCGAACTCCTCGGCGAGCTCCAGCCTGTCCTCGTGGTGGCCGACCGCGATAATTCGCTCGGCGCCGAGCCGGCGGGCCGCGAGGACGCCGCAGAGCCCGACCGCGCCGTCGCCGATGACGACCACGGTCGATCCCGCCTCGACGCCGGCGCTCACGGCCGCGTGGTGACCGGTGCCCATCACGTCGGTCAGTGGTAAGAGCGATCGGAGGGTGTCCTCGTCGTCGGCGTGGCGGTCGGGCACCCGGACGAGGGTCCCGTCCGCGTGGGTCGACCGGACGTACTCGCCCTGTCCGCCGCCGTTGTCGCCGCCCCACGAGTCGCCGTTCGTACAGGAGGTGTGGAGCCCCTTCCGGCAGAACTCGCACTCGCCGCAGGAGACGGAGAACGGGGCGAGCACGCGGTCGCCGGGGGCGACGGAGGTCACGTCGTCGCCCACTTCCTCGACGATCCCCATCGGCTCGTGGCCGACCGCCGAGCCCGCGTCGCGGTCGCTGTCGCCGCGGTAGAACCAGAGGTCCGAGCCGCAGACCGCGGTGTGGGTCACGCGGACGATCGCGTCCGTCGGGGCCTCGATCTCGGGCCGCGGTCGCTCTTCGACGTCGATCTCGCCGGGACCGTTGAACACGGCAGCGCGCATGGAGTCGGCTTCCGGCGGGCGGGGGAAAAGTGAGAGGGTGGCGGAACCCGGTCGGGCCGGAAATCGGACGATCGATCGGCCGACGGCCGGAGCCCTGGGGGTGGCTCGGTCGGCCAGCGCCGGCGCGCCGCCTACGGCTCCAAGACGACCCGGAACCGCGCCTCGTTGTCGGCCATGCGGTCGTACGCGTCGGCGACGTCGTCGAGCGCGTACGTCTCGACCGCCGGCGTGATGTCGCGGAGGGCGCTGAACTCCAGGGTGTCCTGCGAGTCGCGGGCGTGGCCCGACCCCCACCCCTCGACGGCGCCGCGCGTCCCGACGAGCTGCTGGGCGTCGACCGACACCGGCTCGCCCGGGATCCCGGCGATGATCACGGAGCCGTCGACGCCGAGGCCGCCCACGACGGACTCGATGGCGTCGCTCGCGGGCGCGGTCGTGAGGACGACGCTCGCGCCGCCCAGTTCGGAGAGCCGGGCGGCCGGGTCCGCCTCGGCGGCGTTCACGAAGTGATCGGCGCCGAGCTCCCTCGCGAGCGGCTCCTTGTCGGGGCTGCGCGAGATCGCGACCGTCTCGTAGCCGGCCGCGTGGGCGTACTGGACCGCGAGGTGGCCGAGGCCGCCGACGCCGACGACGGCGACGAGGTCGCCGGCGCGGGCGTCCGAGTTGCGCAGGGCGTTGTAGGTCGTGATCCCGGCGCACAGCAGCGGTGCAGCGTCGACCGCGTCGAGGTCGTCGGGGATCGCCGCCAGCGCCTCGGCCGGGACCGTCGCGTACTCGGCGTAGCCGCCGTCGAAGCTCAGCCCGGTGATCTCGGCGTTCTCGCACTGGAGGAACTGCCCGCGGCGACAGGGTTCACAGGTGAAGCAGTGCCCCCCGTGCCAGCCCGCGCCGACGCGCTCGCCGGGCTCCCACGCGTCCACGTCGTCGCCCACCGCGTCGACCATTCCAGCGATCTCGTGGCCGGGGACGCGCGGGTAGCTCACGCCGGGGAACGTCCCCTCCACGACGAACTCGTCGCTGCGGCAGATCCCGCACGCCTCGACGGCGACCCGGACCTCGCCGGGGTCGGGCTCGGGGACCTCGCGTTCCACGAGTTCGAACTCGGCGCCGGGCTCCGGGACGACCGCGGCTCGCATGGTGTCAGTCATCGAGTAACCGTCCGGCGGAGAGAGGAAAGAGCCTGACGGCGGCGGCGATGTGGTCGGTCGTCGCCGACGAGGCGGTCGATCGGTGACGGCGGCGGCCCCGCGTCGTTTCGCCGGGATTAAACATAGAGACAGTGACAGAAAAGAACCCTTAACACGGTCAGGCGGCCACCCGCCGATCGAACGATGACGCGGCCCAGCGACCCGCTGATCCCTCGACTGCGCGGGCGGGAGGCCCGCCCGTGAGCGACGGCCCGACGCTCCGAATCGTCGACGAGACGGACGAGGACCGGGACGGCGCGGTGCCCGCGCCGGTCCCGCCGGACGACCCCGAGGCGTGGTACGCCCCCGACGTGCGGGCGCAGTACGAGGCCGCGCCGGGCGTGGTCGCCACGGTCCGCGAGCGCGACGGCGGCCGGTTCGGCTACGACGTGCGGGAGCCGCCGCTGTCGCCCGGCGACGAGGCGGCCTTAGAGCGCGTCCGCGACCACTTCTCCGCGGTCCGGCACCGCCGCCCGCTCACCCGCGTCGGGGTCGTCGAGCGGGCCGAGGCGGGGTTCGAGCCGAAGTACGACCGCGCGCTCGACCGGCTGCTCGACGCGAGCGCCGCCGCGCGCCGCCGGATCGGCTACCACGCGCTGCGGGACCTCCGGCTCCTCGGCGACGTGACGCCGCTCGCGCTGGACGACCGGATCGAGGTGGCCGACGTCGGCGACGAGCGCGAGCTGGTCGTCCACACGGAGACGTTCGCGCCCCTGGAGACGGGGATCGACGCCGACGCCGACTACGTCGAGCGGGTCGCCGCCGAGCGGCTCGCGCGGTACGCGGTCGGCTTCGCGGGGCTCTCGGTGGACGTGGTCGTCTACCGCGAGCGCCTGCTCGGGTCGGACGCGTTCGAGACGAAGTACGCGGCGTTGGAGCCGGACCTCCTCCCGGGCGACGCGGCGCTGATCGAGGAGTGCAAAGAGCGGATCTGGGAGACGACCGTCAACGGCGCCGTCGACGACCGAGAGGCGTTCGTCGCCGAGCACGCCCGGCGGTTCCTCTCGCGGCGGCTCACCGCGCGCAACACCCGGGCGTGGCTCGACGCGGCCGCCCACCGCGCCCGGTCCGCGCTGGCCGAGCGCGGGCTCGCCGTGCCGCCGGTGGACTCCCGGTACGCCCGCGACCGGCTCGACGACTTGGCGTACTACGTGCTCCGCGACTTCGTCGGCGAGGGGATCTTGACGGTGCCGATCCGGGACCCGAACTTAGAGGACGTGGAGGCCAACCGCGTCGGCGAGCGCGTGAAGGTCGTCCCGCGGGCGTCGGTCCTGCGGGGGACCGAAGGGACCGGCGCTCGCGTGCCCACCAACCTCGCGTTCGAGGACGAGACGACGTTCGTCAACGTCGTCACGGGGCTCGCGGCCCGCGACGGCACCGAGCTCAACGCCGCCACGCCGTCGGCGAAGGTGAACCTCGACGTCGACGGCGTCGACGAGACGGTGCGCTGTGCGGTGGCGTTACCCGTCATCTCCGCCGACGGGCCCCACGTCTCGATCCGGAAGCAGAGCGCGGACGCGATGACGCCGGTCGACCTGATCGAGCGCGGGACGCTCTCGGCCGACCTCGTCACGCTGCTGTGGCTGCTGTACGAGCACCGCGGGGTCGTCCTCTTCGCGGGGCCGACCGGCGTGGGGAAGACGACCCTATTGAACGCTCACACCCCCTTCATCCCGTTCGACGACCGGCCGGTGTCGATCGACGAGGGCTCCCGAGAGGTGCGGCTCCCGCACGAGACCGGGGTGTCGCTCACGACCCGCGAGCACGAGGAGGCGTACAAGGCCGTGAGCATGTCGGAGCTGATGACGGAGGCGAACTACCTGAACCCCGACGTCGAGGTGATCGCCGAGATCAACACGCCGGCGAGCTTCGAGACGTTCGCGGAGACCCTGAACACGGGCCACGGTGTGATCGGGTCGACGCACGCCGAGGACGTCGAGGCGCTCGCCAACCGCGTGGTCGAGCGCGGGCTCCCGCCGTACCTCCTCCGCGAGATCGACCTCGTCGTCTTCCCGCGGCAGGTCGACGGGGAGCGGTACGTCTCGCGGGCGGTCGAGCCGCTCTCCGCCGAGGAGTACGATGCCCTCGACCCGGAGGCGAAGCGGAGCCCCGCCGGGAACTCCGAGCGCGGCGGCGCCGGCGTCGTCGACAAGGGCGGCGAGGCGGTGTACCACAACACCGTCGCGTGGCGCGACGCCGACGGCGAGTTCCGGTTCCCGGGCGCCCCCGAGAGCGACGCGGCGGCCGCCCCCGACGAGGGGCCGCGCCTCCGCGTGTTCGGCCGGATCGCCGACCACACGGACCGCGACGTCGACGCCGTGCGGTCGGAGTTCGCCGCCAAGCGCCGGTACGTCGAGTACCTCGTCCGCGAGGGGGTCGACGACGCCGACGCGCTGTTCGAGTTCCTCGCCGACCTCCGGACCGACGAGGCCGCGACCGTCGAGCGCGCGGCGCGGACGATGGAGCGCGAGGACGGACGGACCGGCGAGCGTGACGAGAGCGACGGGCGCGACGACCGGAGGCGACCGTGAGCCGGGAGCCGACGACCGACGGTGACGACGGGAGCGCGCGTATCGGGCGGGCGGTCGACGCCGCCGAGGCCGACGGGTTCCTGCGCGACGGTCGGTCGGTCGTGGTCGACCGGGCCCTCTACGCGCTGTTCGCGCGGCACGCGAGCGACCGGCGCCACGACGCCGACCGGAAGCGGTACCGCGGGACCGCGCTGAACACGGGGTTCGAGACGTACCTGTCGCGGGTGTACGGGTGCTCGTGGCTCGTCGCGCTCGCCGTCGCGGGACCGACCCTCCTCGTCGCGCTCGGGGCGGCACCGGGGTTGCTCGCGGTCGCCGAGGGGGCGGTCGGGGGCGCCGCGCCGATCGGGTCGGCGTCGCCCGAGGCGGTCGCCGTCGCGCTCGCCGCGTCGACCGGACTCCTCGCGAAGCGGGCGACGGTGCGGCTCGGCGGGCTCCGCCTCCGGTGGATCACGGCGACACGCCGGACGGATATCGAGCGGACGCTTCCGGCGGCGGTCCGGTACCTCGAACTGCTCGCGTCCGGGAGCGACGGGCCCCGCGAGATGGTCGCGAAGACCGCCGCGAGCGACGCATACGGCGGGACGGCCACCTCGCTGCGGAAGGCGCTCAACGCGGCGCGGCTGGCCGGAAGCCTCGACGAGGGGCTGCGGCGGGTCGCCCGCGACACCCCCTCGCGGGAGCTGCTCGCGCCCTTCCTCCTGAAGTTCCGCAAGCACGCGGCGACGGGCGACGCGGCGCTCGCGGAGTACCTCCGGACCGAGAGCCGGATGCTCGCGCACCGACAGGACCGGGCCCGAAAGCGCGCGCGACGGTTCCTGGAGCTGCTCACAGAGCTGTTCGTCGCCGTGCTGGTGTTGCCGGCGCTGCTCGTCATCGCGGCGACCGCGCTCACCGTGGTGGTGCCCGAGCTCCTGCCGCCGGTCGACACGCCGGTCGGCGTGGTGCCGACGCGGGCGGTCGTCCTCTACGGGGCCGTCTGCTTCCTCGTCGCCATCGGACTCGCCGGCGCGGTCGCCGTCGGGACGCTCCGCCCGCCGAACCAGCGCGCGAGCTACGACCTGCCGGGATCGGCGCGCGCGATCGTCGCCTCCGCCGGACGCAACCCGGCGAGCGCCGCGGTCGCCTGCGCGCCCCCGGCCGCCCTGCTCGCGGTCGGGCTCGCGCTCGCGGAGTACACGCTCGTCAACGTGGCCCTGCTCTCGTACGCGGCGTTCGCGATTCCCGTAGGGAGCGTCGCGGTCAGGCGCACCCGGATCGACGACGCGAAGGACCGCGAGCTGGCCGACTTCGTCCACGCCGTCTCCGGCCACGTCGCGCACGGGCGCCCCCTCCCGGACGCGGTCGCGGCCGTCGCGCGAGACGTCGACCTCGGCGTCCTCGACGACGACGTGGCCGACCTCGCGTTCGCGCTGCGGTCGACGACGGCGACGGGGGGATCGGGGGCGGGAGACGACGGTGAATCCGCCGACGTGCGCGCGGCCGCCATCGACCGGTTCGTCGAGCGCGTGGGGACCCCGCTCGCGGCGGGGACGCTCGGACTGGTCACCGGCGCGCTGAACGCCGGCAGCGACGCCGACGCCGTCTTCGAGACGCTCCGGATCGAGGTGGGGCAGCTGTACAGCGAGCAGCGCGCGCTCCGCTCGTCGATGCACCCGTACGTCGCGGTCGGCTGGGCGGCGGCCGCGCTGGTCGCCGGCGTCGTCGCCGTCGTCAACACGCAGGTGATCGACGCCGCACGGCTCGCCGACCTCGCCGCCGCAACCGACCTCGTGACCGAGCCGGAGACGGTCCACCCGGAGCTCGAACGGTTCCGGCTGTACGTGGTCACGCAGGCGACGATGCTCGCGTCGGGCTGGTTCGCCGGCACCGCCTCGCGCGGGCGCTACGAGGCGCTGCTCCACTCCGGGCTGCTCGTGGCGATCTGTTACGTCGTGTTCACTACGGGCGGGCTGGTGTAGCCGCGAGGGCCGCCGGTACGGCTGCCACCCGTCGACGGCGCGACCGTCTCCGGCCGCCGTCGCGACCGTCACCGACCGACGGCGCGACCGGCCCGGTCGCGGGCTTCGAGCGCCCAGACGTTCGGCTCCTCCCCGAACTCGTACTCGGTGAGGTGGGTCGCCTGATACGCGTTGTCCGCCATCGCCTCGCGCGCGGCGTCCCACTCCCCCGGCGCGATGCGGTCGATGGGGCCGGCGACGATCGCGCTCCGCCACGACCCGTCGGGGTCGAGGTCGAACGCCGCGAAGCTCGCGACCTCTGACTGCGCCGCGTACGTCTCCTTCCGGAGCTCGTCGGTCCCGCCGAGGAAGGCGAAGTAGAGCGTGTCCTCCCCGTCGTAGCCGAACGACAGCGGCACGCCGTAGGGGACTCCGTCGGCGCTCATCGAGAGCACGCCGACGCCGATCTCCGTCAGGGCCTCGTCCACGGCGGCGTCGTCCATGTCGGTGCCGAGCAGTGCTTGGTACCGTGTCATACAGTAGCCGGACGCACGCCGGACGGAAGTAGCCGGACGCGGTTTCTCGCCCGCTCGAAACGCGGATCGGGCTCCGTCCGGTCGCCGCCGCGTCAGGTATTTGATCGCGCGAGGCGAATCCCCGTTATCTCACCGGAACCCTCCGCGGACGACGGCCCCGGCGGGCTCGTCACCCGCCGGCGTTTCCTCCTCGGCGTCGCCGGCGGCGTCGGCCTCCTCGGCGGCGGCCTCTACGTCGCGCGGTCGCTGGACGGCGACTTCGGCGGGTACGACGCGCCGGCGACGCAGCCGATGGTGTCGACCCGGAGACGCCTCGACACGGCCGACCCGACGGAGCGGTCGGGGTCGTGGGAGTTCGACAGGGCCGGGGCGGTCGTCCTGTTCGTTCACGGCCTCGGCGCGGACGCCGAGTCGGCCCGCGATCAGGCGTACACCGCCCGGCTCGGGCTCGCGGCGGCGACGGGCGCCGCCGCGGAGAGCGACGCGCTCCCCGTGATCGGCTACTCGTGGGCGTCGGACGCGGACTGGGGACCGGCGAAGCGGGCCGCGGACGCCAACGCCGCGCCGCTCGCCGACTGGCTGGCGGCGTGGGCGGACGAGGACGGACGGCCGGTCCACCTGTTCGCCCACTCGCTCGGCGCTCGCGTGACGGGGGCGGCGCTCCGCGAGCTCGCCGACCGCGGGCACACGGGCACCCTCGCCTCGGTGTCGCTGTTCGGCGGGGCGGTCCCGGACGAGAGCGTCGCGGCCGAGGGACGGTACGGGCCGGCCGTCGCGGCGACCGACGCCCCCGTGTTCAACTTCCACAGCCGGAACGACCGCGTCCTCGGCTGGGCGTACCGCGCCGCGGACCGGACCCGCGCGGTCGGTCACGGGGGGCTCCCGGCGTCGGCGACCGCGCCGGACGGCTACGCGGACGTCGACGTCACGGACGCGGTGGCGGACCACTACTCGTACGTCGAACCCGGAGAGGGGTGCCTGCCGCTGGCGGTCGAGCGGATCGGGATCGGGTGAGTCGACCCTCGCGGTCGTCGCGGGGACGAGCGCGTCGCCCGGTGGCTGTGCCTCGGTAGCGCTCCATAGCGCTCGGTATCGGTCCCGAGTAACGACTATACCGGCCCCGCCCGCACGTCGGTTCGTGAGCAACCACAGCGGTCGACCGGACCACCGGATCGCGTTCGTCTGCGTCCAGAACGCGGGACGGAGCCAGATGGCGGCGGCGTTCGCGGAGCGCGAGCGCGAGCGCCGCGACGCGGGCGATCGGATCGGGATCGTCACCGGCGGGACGCGGCCCGCCGACCGCGTTCACGGCGTCGTCGTCGAGGCGATGAGCGAACTGGAGATCGACCTC
The DNA here is from genome assembly GCF_001261915.1 of Halorubrum sp. SD626R. Classification (GTDB taxonomy): domain Archaea; phylum Halobacteriota; class Halobacteria; order Halobacteriales; family Haloferacaceae; genus Halorubrum. The sequence goes on along the minus strand of NZ_CVRT01000047.1, from coordinate 76,750 downwards.
GGCGACCGGACGCCGCGGGAGGTGACGCCCGAGGAGCTGGGGGCGGTCGACCTCGTCGTCACGATGGGCTGTTCGGCGTCGGACGTCTGTCCGGCGACGTGGAACGGCGAGAGCCGCGACTGGGGGCTCGACGACCCGCACGAGCGCCCGATCGAGGAGGTGCGCGAGATCCGCGACGAGATCGAAGGGCGCGTCGTCGCGCTGTTCGACGAGCTGCTGTCGGAACCGGCGGACGCGGAGTGAGGCGAGAGCATACTGGATCAGAGCACCATCCGTCGACGGGACGACGCGTTCGCCGGCCCGCCCGACGGGCGTGCGTTTCGAGACGAGAGAGATCGGTATTTGTCGATCGGAGCCCTATATATCGGAACGTACCGGTATAAATCGGGATTCTTGTACCCGCACTCTGTGGACGTAGATATGCCACGTGCCGTGCTCCTCGCCTGCCCGGTATGCGACGCCGTGCTGGCGATCAGAGGCAAGCGGGCCGATGTTTCGAAGCGATCCCTGCGCGCGACCGCGAGGGATCACTTGGTCGAACACGATCTCACCGAGCCGAAGGCCGCGATTCGAAAGCACGCGACGGCCGCGAACGCCGTCGAAGTGATCGTCTCTCCGGAGGAGTATCGACGGCTTCCCGTCGACGAGTGGACGGACCGCGACGCGGCGGGGCTCCCGGACGACGCGATGGCGCTCCGGGGCGACGGCGCGGTCGGCGGCCGGGAGTTCGGGAACGACGGGATCGGGTCGCTGCCCGACCGGACGACCGACACCGCCTCGCCCCGCTCCCCCTCTCGGGAGGGGCCCTCGCAGTGAGGGTCGCGGAGCGGCCGTTAGGCGTGCGCCCGGTGACAGCTATCCGGCGTGAATCGGGACGGCGAGGCGGTTTCCGCCTCGCGGACTCCGGGACCGACTCGAAGGGGCGCGTATCGCTCGGAGGGCGTCGCGGTGAGTGAACGCGACCTGACCGACCCCGACTACTACCTCAATCGGGAGCTCTCAGAGCTCGCGTTCCAGGAGCGCGTCCTCCGCGAGGGGATGGACGAGCGGAACCCGCCGCTCGAACGGCTCAGGTTCCTCGCGTTCTTCACGAAGAACACGGACGAGTTCTTCATGAAGCGCGTCGGCGGTCTCAAACAGCAGATCGACGCCGGGGTGACCGAGACGACGCCGGACGGTCGGACGCCGGAACAGCAGTGGACCGAGGTGCTCGAGAAGGCGCGGCCGCTCTTCCGAGAACAGTCGGAGTACTGGCGGACCGTCCTGCGACCGACGCTCGCGGACGAGGGGATCGAGATCCGCACCCCGGAGGAACTGCCGGCGGAGGCGCGGGGAGAGCTGCGCACGCACTTCGAGGAGTCCATCCTGCCCACCCTGACGCCGCTGGCGTTCGACCCGGCGCACCCGTTTCCGTTCATCTCGAACCTCTCGCTCTCGCTCGCGGTGCTCTCGTCGAACGACGCCGACGAGCCGACGTTCACTCGGATCAAGATCCCGCCGAACCAGCCCCGGCTCGTAACCGTTCCCGACGAGAACGGGCGGTACGTCCTCATCGAGGACCTCATCGAGTCCAACCTCGACCTCCTGCTCCCCGACCTCGAGATCAGCGACGTGTCCAAGTTCAAGGTCACCCGAAACGCCGAGGTGCGGCGCGACGAGGAGGTGGCCGAGGACCTCATCGACATGGTCGAGGAGGTCCTCGAACAGCGTCGCTTCGCGACGGTCGTCCGCCTGGAGGTCGACGACGACATGCCCGAGGAGTCGCTCTCGATCCTGAAGACGCAGCTCGAGGTGGACGACAGCGAGGTGTTCCATCGGAGCGGTCCGATCGACTTCGAGGACTTCTTCGAGCTCGTCGACCTCGACCGTCCCGACCTCAAACCCCCTGAATGGACCCCGAAACCGCATCCTCGACTGGGATCGGTGACGAGCGGCGGCCAAGACGGGACGAATGACATATTCGAAGAGATTCGGGCGGGCGATATCCTCGCGCATCACCCGTATCACTCCTTCGAGGGAACGGTCCAGCGGTTCCTCCACGCGGCGGCGAACGACCCCGACGTGCTCGCGGTGAAGGCGGCGATCTACCGGACCGCGAGCGACTCGAAGGTGATTCAGAGCCTCATCGACGCGGCCGACAACGGGAAGCAGGTGGCGGTGATGGTCGAGCTCAAGGCCCGGTTCGACGAGAAGAACAACCTCGAATGGGTCCGGCAGCTCGAGGAGGAGGGGATCCACGTCGCCTACGGGACCGTGGGGCTGAAGACGCACACCAAGACGGCGCTCGTCGTTCGACAGGAGGACGACGGCGTCGAGCTCTACTCGCACGTCGGCACCGGCAACTACCACTCGGGAACGGCGAAGGGGTACTCGGACCTGGGGCTGTTGACCGCCGACCGGGATATCGGGTTCGACCTCACGAAGGTGTTCAACTTCTTCACCGGACCGACGCTCGACGACCGCTTCCGGAAGCTCCTGATCGCGCCAGTCACGATGCGGGAGCGGTTCACGGAGATGGTCAGGCGAGAGGCCGAGCACGCCCGGGCCGGTCGGCGGGCGCGGATCGTCGTGAAGGTGAACGGGCTCGAAGACCCCTCGATGGTCGAGGAGCTGTACCGCGCCTCGATGGCGGGGGTCGAGATCGACCTGATCGTCCGGGACATCTGCCGGCTCCGACCCGGCGTCGAGGGGGTGAGCGACAACGTCACCGTGCATTCGATCGTCGGCCGTTTCCTCGAACACGCCCGGATATTCTACTTCGAGAACGGGGGCGAACCCCGGTGGTATATCGGATCTGCCGACTGGATGACTCGCAACCTGGACTACCGCGTCGAGGCGGTCGCCCCCGTCGAGGCGACGGAGCTCCGAGAGCAGCTCCGGTTCGTCCTAGAGGCCTCTCTGAGCGACAACCGCCGACGGTGGGTGATGCGGAGCGACGGGAGTTACGAACGGGCCTCGACCGATGACGGGCCGGTACGAGACATCCAGGAGACGCTGATGGCGGCCACGGAGGCGGCCCTCGATCGCGGATACGGACCCGGGATGGCGGTCGATCCGGCTCTCATCGAGGAGGAACTGCTCGTCGAGGACGTCGGAGAGAGCGAGCCGGACGCCGACTCCGCGGAGCCCGACGGGACCGCTCCCGATGACGACGGGGGACGACCGCATTCGGACGGCGGCGACGCGTCCGTCTTCGACGCGTACGCCGAGCACTGGTATCGTCCGGACAGCGACACGTACGGCTGGGCGGTCCGGGCGACCGACGGCGAGCGACGATACTTCAAGACGCGGGACGGGGCGCGCCGTCGGCTACGGGCGGAGTACGACGAATCCGAGGACCGAGACGAGGAGTGAATCGCCGGCGTCGTCGTCGCTTCGTTTCCACGGAGACCGACTCGACCGCAGGCCGGTGAGGCCGCTCAGGCGGGGTCGACGACCTTCGAGCTGGCGCGATCCTGATGTGTCTTCGACGCGACGGTGCGGAACTCGTCGTTCCGGTAGTCGTACGCGGTGAGCTCGCCGCCGTAGACGCAGCCGGTGTCGAGCCCGACGGCGTGTTCGCGGTCCACCGGTCGGTCGTGGACCGTGTGACCGAAGAAGACGCGGTGCGGTCCGTCGTAGTCGTCGTACCAGAACGGCCCGTCGTACCCGTCACCGTGCGGGGAACGCATCGTCAGCAGCTCGTCGGCGGTGTGGTCTTCGAGCGACCGTTCGGGGTCGACGCCGCCGTGCACGACGAGCGCGGTGTCGAACGAGATCGCGATCGGAAGCGACTCGAAGTACTCCCGGTCCCCCTCGCGGAGCCAGTCGGGGTCCTTGTCGCCGCGCAGGATCTTGTCTTCGTTGTTCCCGCGGACGCTGACGAGACGCGGGTCCGCGCGGACGAAGTCGACGACGCCGGGGCTGTCGGGGCCCTTCCGCACGAGGTCGCCGACGAAGATGACGAGGTCGTCGTCGTTTAATTCGAGCCGCGAGAGGAGCCGTTTGAGAACGCCCAAGCTCCCGTGAACGTCTCCGACGACGTAGACGTCTTCGTACCGATCGATGTCGAACCGCGCGTGACGTGCTTCGATGTCGGCGCCGAACTGAGGTTTCGTGCTCATATGGTGGTGTTAAGTGGAGCGTGCGTTCCCGTTTGAAGCGGCGTTCAACTACGTGTAGCCACTCGCCCCGTTAAGCCGTTTCTAATAGCGGACTATACCGCTATGTAGCCCTCGTAGGCGCGGATCGACCGCCGTGCGTCAGGAGGGGTCAGCGCCGTTAGTTCAGCCGTTCCGGCTCCGGATCGCGTATCGGCTCCCCGCAGCGGACCGCGCGACGGAGGCCGACTTCCGCGATTCGGTCGCCGCACTCCGCGGTTCGGCGCAGTCCCCGCGAGACGCGACGGAGCGCCGGCGTGTCTCCCTCGGCGTCGTCCAGTTCCCGATCGAAGGCGTCGAGGCGCCCTCGGATCCGCCGCAGGTCACCGATCGCGGTCCGTGCCACGTCGACGTCCGCGTTGCCGAGGACGACGTCCACGCCGTCGGACACGGTCCCGCGGACCGCCTCGCCGACGTCGCGACACTCCTCCAGTCGCGCCTCCGCGGGGGGCTCGTCGAGCGACGCCGCGGCGTCACCGATCTCCGCCGCGGCGTCGCGGACGCGACGCAACTCGCGCATCGCGGTCCACGACTCGAACAGCTCCGAGCGGTTCTTGCCGAGGGAGTCGACCTCGCCCAGGTCCGCCATGCCGCAGGAGACGGAGCGTTCGACCATCGCCGACAGCCGGTCGACCTGCTCGTCGCGGGAGCCGATCGGCGGCGAGTCGGGGGGCGACGCGAGGGCGGCGACCGCGTCGCGGTGGACCGAGCGCACGGTGAACGCCAGCTGCCGGAGCGACTGGCTCACCGACACCTCCTCCGAGTCCAGCATGATCCGCACCGTCGTCCCGGCCTCCGACTCCGCGGCCACCGACATCCCGATCCGCTCGCGGGCGACCCGCTCGACGACGCGCCGGGCTTCCGGCGTGAGCGGTCCGTCCCGCTCGATCGTTACTTCCCGCGCGCCGGCCGCGTACGCCGCCCGCAGCGCGCGCTCGATCACCACCGGGTCGCTCGACTCGATCCGAGCGGCGGCCGGCGCCTCGTCCCCGGTTCGCTCCCGCGCCTGGACGGCCAACACCCCGTCGATGTAATCGTGCAGGGTCACGACGTCGCCGGCGGAGAGGCCGTGCGACTCGGCCCACGCCTTCGGCAGCGAGACCGTGTACGTTCCGTTTCCGACGGTCTGAACCTTTCGCGTCTCCATGATCAGTAGAGCAGCTCCGGGTCGTTCTCGACCATGTACAGGGTGCGCGCCGCGATGTTCACGGCGTGGTCCGCGACCCGCTCCAAGTCCCGGATCGTCAGCAGCACGCGCGAGACGTCGTCCAACAGCCGCTCGGCGGCCCACGCGTCGTCGTCGTTCTTCGCTATCAGGTCTCGGGTGACGCTCTCGCTGGCGTGTTGACACATCGCGTCGACCTCGTTGTCGGCCTCGGCGATCGCTCGGCACTCGTCGGCGTCTCGCGCCTCGTACGCCGCGAGACTGCGTTCGAGGAGCGCGCGCGCCGCCTCCCCGAGCGCCTCGATCTCTGCGTCCGGCGCGACCGTCCGCGTCGCGGCCCGCGAGTAGTTCGCGAGGTTGACGGCGAGGTCGCCCACCCGTTCGAGGTCGGTGATGACCTTGAACGAGGCGGTGACGAACCGGAGGTCGCCGGCGACCGGCTGTTGGAGCGCGAACAGGTCGACGCAGCGGTCCTCTAACCGCAGGTACGTCTCGTTTATCTCGGCGTCGCCGTCGACGACGTCCCGCGCCAGCGACTCGTCGCGGCGCTCGATCGCTTCGAGGCTGTCGTCGAGCCGCTCGACGACCCGATCGCCCATCGCGAGCACGTCGGACCGGAGCTCGTCGAGCGAGTCCTGATAGCGTTCTCGGGGCATGCGATTACCCGAACTTCCCCGTGATGTAGTCCTCCACGCGCTCGCTGCGCGGGTTCTCGAACACCTGGTCCGTCTCGCCGTACTCGACGAGCTCGCCGCCCGTGAGGAACACCGCGGTCTGGTCGGAGATCCGCGCGGCCTGCTGCATGTTGTGGGTGACGATGACGACCGTGTACTCCTCGGAGAGGTCGTCGATCAGGTCCTCGATCTTCGCCGTGGCGATCGGGTCGAGCGCGGACGCGGGCTCGTCCATCAGGATGATCTCCGGGTCGACTGAGAGGCAGCGGGCGATACAGAGCCGCTGCTGCTGCCCGCCGGAGAGCCCGAGCGCGTTGTCGTCGAGCCGGTCGCTCACCTCGTCCCACAGCGCGGCGTCGCGGAGACAGCGCTCGACGAGCTCGTCGCGCTCCTCGGCGTCGCTCCGGTTCAACAGCCGGGCGAGGAGGCCCGTATCGAGGTCGCCGTGCTTCTTCGGCCCGTACGCGATGTTCTCGCGGATCGACTTCGGGAAGGGGTTCGGCGACTGGAACACCATGCCGACCCGCTTCCGCAGCTCGACGAGGTTGACGCCGTCCTGGTAGATCTCCTCGCCGTCCAGCTTCACCGAGCCGTCGATGCTCGCGGAGCTGATCCGGTCGTTCATCCGGTTGAGACACCGGAGATACGTCGATTTCCCGCAGCCGGAGGGACCGATCAGCGCGGTGACGCTCTTTTCCGGGATCTCCATCGAAACGCCCTTGAGCGCGTGGTCCTCGCCGTAGTGGACGTCGAGGTCCTCGACCGTCATCTTGGCCTCTCCCCGGAAGTCGTACTCTCGCCACTCGTCTCGCGTCTGCTCGACGCTTTCGCCGGCGGTCGTCGTGAGCGGCTGGTCGGTGCCCGTCGTCGCGGTCTCTGTCTGCGGTTCCGTCTCGGTCCGTGGGGTGGTGTTCTCGCTCATTGGTGATCAGGTGTGTCTGAGCCGCCGCCGGAAGTAGTAGCGCGTCGCGATGCCGATCGCGTAGAAGGAGAGGACGACGACGAGCAGCACGAGCGCCGTCGCCCAGCGGAACTCGTCCGCGTTGCCGACGTTGCTGCTCGCGCCGACGCCGGCCGTGATCAGCGCGTACAGCTGGTACGGGAGCGCCGAGGTGGCCTGGAGGAGCTCCGGGTTCGCGACGAACGGCGGCGCCGAGGTGAACTGGAAGCCGCCGATGACGTCGGCCGTCTGCGAGCCCGGGACGAACGTCCCGCCGGCCATCGTCAGCAGGATCGGCGCCGTCTCGCCGGCGATCCGACCGACGCCGAGGATGACGCCGGTGACGACGCCCGGGAGCGCCGCGGGGAGGACGACGCTCCGGATCGTCTGCCACTTCGACACGCCGAGGGCGGCGCTCGCGTCGCGGTACTCGTCGGGAACGGAGAGCATCGCCTCGCGCGAGGTGATGACCACGAGCGGCAGCAGCATGAAGCCGAGCGTGATCATGCCCGAGAGCAGCGACTTCCCGTTGCCGAACCGCGGGATGAGGAAGGCGAACCCGAACAGCCCGAAGACGATGCTCGGGGTGCTCCACAGCCCGTTGGTGGCGACCTCGACGACCTGCGTGAACCGGCCGCGCTCGGCGTACTCGGTGAGGAACAGCGCCGCGCCGACGCCGAGCGGGACCGCCAGCACGACCGCGCCCACGACGAGCCAGACCGTGCCGACGATCGCCGGCAGCACGCCCTGGAAGTCGTTGAACAGGGCGACGCCGTTCATGAGGAACGGGACCGAGACCGGGAGCGCGACCGACACCCCGAAGACCGACGTCGTCGGTCCGGTCCCGAACCCGAACTCGGTGCCGTTCAGCAGGCCGGGGATCCCCTGAACGACCACGAAGGCGACGAGGATGAACAGGAAGGCGACGATGGAGAGCGCGTTCACGTAGACGAGCACGTACGCGCCCATGTGTCGCCCGCGGGCGCCGAAGCCGCCGTACGCCTTCGCCGACGCCCAGCCTCCGTACAGCGCGCTGAACAGCGTCGAAACGGGGATGAGGAACTCCGCGGTGATCGCGGCCTGCTGCGCCCAGCCGAGCTCCCAGACCCACGTCGGGCCGATGGCGCCAGTCAGGAAGACGAGCCCAGTCACCCCGAGGAGGGCGCCGAGCGGGACCGTCGATCCGAGGTCCTCGCGCGGGAGGACGGTGGCCGCGAACGCGACGGCGCCGGTAGCGACCCCGGCGACGACGCCGACTCCCGCGCCGAGGCCGAGCGTCTGGCTCGCGACGCTGGCCCCGATGACGACCCACGGGACGGCGGCGCCGAAGCCCGCGATGAGCCCGGCGCTCGGGTCCGGATTCGTCTCGACGTAGCCGAACCGCGACCCGACCCCGAAGGCGATCACCGTGCCGCCGAGCGCGGTCAGGAGGCCGCCGAGCAGCGTCACGGTCTGGACCCCGAGCAGCGAGCCGGTGAGGCTGACGCGCCCGAACAGCGCCGCGACGGCGAGCGCGAACAGCACCGCCGAGAGCCCGACGGCCACCGCGGCGACGGCGTCCGTCTCGGTCGTCTCCGACTCGACCAGCCGCGTGTCGGTCCGGCCCGCTCCCGCCATCAGATCTCACCCCCCAGCCGCTTGTGCATCCGCCACTCGATGTACTGCGCGCCCACCGAGATGACGAGGACGGTGACGAACAGGATCACGCCGGCGACGAACAGCGCGTCCATCTGGAGCCCGTCGGCCTCGCCGTAGTTCCGCGCGATGATCGAGGTCAGCGTCTCCTGGCCGTAGAAGACGTTCACGAGCGGCTCCGTGAGCCGGGGGACGCCGCGGAGCATCACCGTGGCGGCCATCGTCTCGCCGATCGCGCGGCCCACGCCGAGCAGGACCGCGGCGGAGACCCCGGAGAACGCCGCCGGCAACGTGATCGAGGTCATCGTCTGCCAGTCGGTCGTCCCCATCGCCAGCGACCCGCTCTTCATCGACTCCGGGACGCTGCTTAACGCGTCCTCGGCGACGGAGACGACGGTCGGGAGCGCCATCAGCCCGACGACGATCCCGACGAAGAGGTACGACCCCTGGCCGGTCGTCTGGAACTGGTCGGAGGCCCACGGCCCCAGCACGGTGAACCCGATGAACCCGTAGACGATGGAGGGGATGCCGGCGAGGATCTCGACGCCGGGTTTGACGACCTCGCGGACGGTCGCGGGGGCGATCTCCGAGAGGAAGAGGGCCGCCGAGACGCCGAGCGGCGCGGCGACGGCGGACGCGATGAGCGTCACCATCACCGTGCCGTGGATCATCGGCACCATCGAGTACCGGATCGGCGGCGAGACCGCGTCCCAGTTCGGCTGGATGAACATCCGGAGCCCGGGGACCGTGATCCCGTACACCGTCGCGCTCTCGTACCGGATCACCGGGATCGACTCCCGGAAGATGAAGACGACGATCAGCCCGAGAATGAGGATCGTCGACACGGTCATCATCAGCGCGATGAGGTACGCCGTTTCCTCCTGATAGCGGACCCAGCCGACCGCCGACGAGGCGAGGAAGGCGGCGAAGGGGACGATGGTCCAGTCCGAGACGGCGAGGAACCCGACGAGCGCGCCGAGGAGCGACAGCGCCATCACCGCGAGGATCGCCAGCGCGGCCGGCTCGGTCTCGTCGGCGAACCGCTTGGTCCGTCGGACCTGCTCGCCGACCGCGCTCCGTATCCGTCCGTCTCGGGGGTCTGTTACCTGTGCCATTGATTCGGTATGAGTGGTGATCGGTGTTTTGCGTGGATCATGAGGCGGTCGTGTGGGTCGAAAGCGGATTCCGAACGTCCCGGGCGCGAGCGTCCTCGTGGTGAGCTCCGAGGGCCGTGGCGCCCTGTCGCAGCGTCTGGCGGGGACCGGGACCGCGCTGATCTACGGCGCCAGCAGGTCCTCGGTGGCGACCGACGAGACCTGCTCTTTCATCGATTCGAGGTCGCTCGTCGGGAGCGGGATGTAGTTGTTCCCCTCGACGAAGATGCTCTGGCCGTACTCGTTGAGGAACATGTTGACGAACGCCGCCTCGCGCTGGTCGTACCCGCCGCCGTCGGGGTTGCTCTCCTCGATGAGCGTGTACATGTGGAGGTCGCGGTTGAGCGGGTACGAGCTGTCGAAGATCGTGTTCTCCGCGTCGCGGCTGGTCTCGTACAGCGTGCCGTCGAAGTCGATGGCGATGGGGGTGACCGTCTCGCTGGTGAACGCGAGCGCCATGTACGCGATCGAACCCTCGTTCTGTGAGACCGCCTGCGCGACCTGCTGGTTCTGGCCGAAGCGGGTGTCGACGCCGGGCATCGCGGCGTCGGCGCCGCCGAGCATGTTCAGTCGGAACGAGGTGTCGGTGCCGGAGCCCTCGGCGCGGCCGATGGCGTAGATCTCCTGGTCGTAGTCGATGCCGTCGATCTCGTTCCAGTTGGTGATCTCGTCCTGGTAGATCTGCCGGATGTCCTCGCCGGTCAGCTGGCTGACGCCGGCGTCCGCGACGTCGGAGCTGACGACGACCGGCTGCCCGTCGCGGCCGACGACGTTGTCGACGACCCTGTCCTGGGCCTCCTCCTCGCTCCAGCCGAGCTCGGCCGTGATGGGGCCGGAGGAGTTGCCGATGTCGACGAGCCCCTCGGTGACGGCCTCGCAGCCGGTCCCCGAGTGGCTCAGGCCGACCGTCGTCGGGAACGGCGGCGAGGAGCGCTGCTCGGTCGGCTCGAAGCCGAACTTCGAGGCGAAGTAGTCGGCGATGAGCATGTCGTCCGCGCCGTCGGCGGAGAGCTCGTCCCAGCCGGGGACCGAGCTCTCGTCGTTCGCGCCCCAGTACTCGCCGTCGCTCGGCGGGGCGTTGGAGTTCCAGTACGAGCTCCCCGTGTTCGAGATCGGGTACACCGTCGAGGAGCCCTCCGCGTTGAGCAGGTCCGTGCTCGGACCGGAGCCGTCGTCGCCGTCGCTGCCGGACCCGCCGTCGCCGCCGTCGCCGCCCGAGCCGCTGCCGTCGCCGTCGCCGCCCGAGCCGCCGTCACCACTCCCGCTCTCGCTCTGCCCGCCGCAGCCCGCCAGGCCGGCGGTGCCGAGCGCTCCCGAGGTGATGAGGACTTTCCGCCGCGATACGCCGCCGTCAGTCCAGTTCCGGTCTGACATCACGTGAGGGGACACCCTACGTTACTAAAACAGCTTATAATTCTGATATATTGGGGGGCGGAGATCCACGTAGCGGTACCCCTTCTATATGCCGCCCTTTCGGCTATATACTACGCAATATCGGTATGTTGGGAACTGTTCGTAAATGATCGGCTCTGACGGAAGGTATACGACCCCCCGTCGGAAACGGCGAGGTATGAGCGAGTCCGCGCCCCCGGAGGTCCCCCTCGACGAGATCGTCGACGACGTCGCCGACCGGACGGGTGAGGACCCGGAGTCGGTCCGGACGTGGCTCGATCCGTTCACCGACGACGGGAGCGTCACGCCCGAGGCGATCGAGGCGACCGTCACCGACGTCTCCCAGATACTCGCCACCGCCGAGACGCGGGTGGACCTCGCGACGCGCACCGTCGAGGAGGCGAACGACGCCGTCGCCGACGTCCCGGACCTGGAGATCGTTCGGGTCCGACAGCGCGCCTTCGAGGAGCGGCTCGCCGACCTCCGGTCGGACGTCGAGGGGGTCGGCGGGGAGCTCTCGGCGGCGGCGAGCGACCTCGACTCGTCGGTCGATATCTACGAAGCCGCGGTCGACCTCCATGAGATAACGACAGACGCGCAGCGGATCGTCCGCGTCGCCCACGACCTCGAGACCGAGATCGAGGCGTTCGAGGCGTGGCTCGGCTCGGCCAACCGGCGGCGCGACGCGCTCGTCGACGACCTCGAGGCCGCCGAGGAGTCCGCCGAGTCCCTCGGAGAGACCGTCGAATCGCTTCGGGCCGCGGACGACCCCGACCCGGAGCGGTGGTTCGACGCGGCCGTGCAGGCGCGCGTCCTCGACGTCGTCGTCGCCGATCTCCGGGCCGAGGCGGCCGGCCTCCGCGAGTGGGCGGAGCGCGATGACGAGTCGTTCCCGGACGACGTCGAGACGCGGATCGAATCGATCCGCGACGAGGCGGTGGCGAGCGCCGAGGCGCTCGCGGACCGTCCGGACTGGGACGATCGGTTCGACGAGCGGCTCGATGGTCTCGACGCCGCGCTCTCGGCCGTCGAGCCGCCGGTCGCCTGGGGCCGCGTCGACGAGGTGATCCAGGAGGCGCGCGAGGGGATCGCGGCCGACGGACCGAGCGGGGACTGAGGACGGGCCGCCCGGATTACCGCCCCGATGACTCCGTTTCCGATCCGACCCCCGACCGGGGGACGGATCGGCGAAGCGTCGGCGGTGGCGGTCGCAGCGCGGGGCGCCAACAGCTTCATTATCCGGTGACCACGAGGAAACGACGTGTCTCGGAGGGTCTCCGCCGCCATTGCGGTCGCGTTTCTCCTCGCTCTCGCGGGGTGCGGGGGCATCGCCTTCGATGACCCCGCCCCGACGACGGACTCTCCGGCGACGGGCACGACGTCGAACTCGACCGCCGTCTCCGACGAGACGCTCGCCGACGCCGAGTTCCCGGAGGGGTTCTCCCGGTCGGAGATCGATATCGCGACGGCTCGCAGGCTGTCGATCGCGTTCCTCCGGACGGAGCCGGTGTCCGGGGTCGCTCTCGAACGGTTCCGTCCCGGCGCGTACGCCGACTACCAGTACGAAGCGAACGGGACGCGGACCCGGTTCCGCCTCGACGTGCACAACGGGTACGCCGACGTCAGTCAGAGCGACGTCTACGTCGAGTCGAACGTCCGACACAGCCGTAGCGGCCGAAACGGGCGGGCCGCTTTCGAGGCGACGAACGGCTCGGTCGACGAGACCCGGTTCCGCGCGGCCGACTCGATGTGGGCGGTGGTCTCCAGGATCCTGACGATCGGCGAGTTTCGAGCGGTCCGGGTCACCGAGACCGCCGGCGAACGCCGCATCCGATACGCGATCACCGACGTCGCCGTCCGGAACGCGACCGACGTTCAAGGGTACCTGACCGTCGACGAGGACGGGGTCGTCCGAGAGGCTCAGCTCCTGTACGGCCAAGGGGACGAGCCCAAGCGGTTCCAGTACAGCGTCACGTCCCGGTCGGCGAGCGGCGTCGCGCCGCCCGCGTGGCTCCCCGCCGCTCGCGCGGATAGTCACCTCGAACCCGGATCAGAGACGAACGCGGGATCGACGGTCGACGCAACGAACGACAGCGAGAGCGGTAGTCGGTAGGTTGGGATCCGCGGGTTGCCGAGACCCCGTCGTTCGGGCGAACGGGACCGATTGGCGTCTTTCTATGTAACTGACGAGCGCACCAGACGACCGGTAGCCGACTCGATAGAGAGGTATATATCTCTCATAGTAAGGGCAAAGGGGCGTACCGCTCGCTTTCATCCCGTCGGATGTCCTCAAAAAAGTCGGTGGCGCTCCCGTCCGAGTACGACACGCTATACCTCGGTATCGGACTGTACGATCCGAGCTCCGGAGATATTCTAGACGCGAACGAACGGCTGGAACGGATGCTCGGATACCCACTCGATACGCTACGTCGGCTCTCGGTGGACACGTACACGGCGAACACGTATCCGCAGTCGGCGTCCGAGTTCCGCGACCGGCTCCGGGCGAGCGCCGACGGCGACCCGCAGCGGTTCATCTGGCGAGCCAAACGGGCCGACGGTGAGCTCGTCTGGCTTCAGCTACACGTTTCTCAGCAGCAATTCTCTGAGCGGGACTGCGTCATCGTCGAGGTCCGAGACATCACCGATCACTACGAATCGCGTCACCGGGCCGAGCTGTTCTGGCGCATCCTCCGACACAACCTCCGGAACGAGGCGGCGATCATCCTGGGCTATGCGGATCAGATCGCGACACACGGCAGGGTCGAGGGGATAGCGGAGAGCATCGCTGCGATCCGGTCCCGGGGTGAAAACCTCGGTAGCATGGCCGAGTCGGTGAAGGAGATCGAACGGGCGATCACGGACGCCCGGGCGGAACACGTCCGGCAGCCCGCGCTGGCTACCGTCAGAGATGTCGCCGCCCGAACGAGGGCCGAGTACCCCGCCGCAGAGATATCCGTCGAGGAACGCGAAGAGATGTGGATCGAAGTGAACGACGCGTTCGGTTACGCGGTCAGACACGCGGTCGAAAACGCGATCGTTCACAGCACCGAACGGGCCCCGACCGTCGAGATAACGGTCGGACCTTCACCGAACACCGGTCGCGTCGAGATCCGAATTAAGGACGCGAATCCGGCGATCCCGACGGAGGAAATCGAGGCGCTGTTCGCTCCGGCCGAGACCACGAACACGTCTCACGGGTCGGGAATCGGTCTGTTCGTGATGAAGTGGTGTATCGAGTCCCTCGGCGGCGAAGTGATGTTCGACACCCGAACGCCGCAGGGGAACGTCGTCCACCTGTATCTCCCGTCGAAGCGGGCGCCCGATACGGTCGATAACGGCGCGCCGACGTGACGATCCGACTCCGTCGAATCCCCTGACGATGGGGATGAATCGCACCGAATACCGTGGACGAGGCCGGAACGGCCCGGTCTCGGAAGTACTTTCGAGCCACCGAACGTGTTCAGGCCGATGTCACGCCAAGGCGTAGCCCCCCCGCTCGTCGTCCTGCTCGTGCTGACGACTGCCGGGTGTGCGGCGTTCGACGCCTCCTCGGCCGGCGTAACCGTCGAAAATTCGGAGTCGTCGGGATACCAGATGACGGTCTAGGCGTTCGAAGGGCCGGTCGGCGCGGGCAACGTCACGTTTCGGGTGACGAACGAGACGGACGGTTACGCTTGAGAGGGCAGAGGGCAATGAGCCCCCGAAGAAGTAGCCGCGGTATCCTCACCGCTCGCCGTGCGGTGACGGTACCACACCATTTATTTAGGTCTGCCTAAAATATAACGCGATGACGCAGTCCGACGCCGACGCTCAAGACGAGACGGAAGACGATATGACCCTGATCAGAGAGGGCCGGGACTTCGAACAGGAGTACCGTCTCTCCGCCGCCGAGGCGGGTCGTTTCTTAGTCGAGATCGGTGAACAGCTTCAGGAGAGCGACGAGCTGACCGTTACCGGTGACGAGTGGAAGCTGCCGTTCAGTTTCGGTGAGCCGGTCGAGCTCGAGGTGGAGTACGAGGGCTACGGCGAACAGGAGCTGGAGATAGAGGTCGAGATCCCCGGCCGGACCGACGAGACGGCGCCGTCCGTCGAGTGAGCCGGGCGGACAGGGGAGGCGACGCCGCCGGTCCTCGACCCGATCGATTAAAGTCGACTTGTCCTAACTAACCGCTAGTGGATATCACCGACGCGGCGGCCGACGGGCGAGGTCGATCGACGCGGCGAGCCGGGGGTGGCACGTGAGCGACGCGACGCTCGCGGTCGTCGCCGGCGCGACCGAGACGGCCGCGATCGACGGGATCAGCGCCGCGGGCGCCGACCCGACGCTCCGGCGGCACACCCCGAGCGCCGACTTGGAGATCGTCGCGGACGGGCGCCCCGCGGGCGGCTCGCCGGTGCCGGTCAGTCCCTCGGGGTGCCCCACGCCGGCGGTCGTCACGCGGGCGGTCCGCGAGCTCGTCGGCGTCGGGTTCGTCGGCGTCGACGCCGGGCTGGCCGTGCCGACGGCGCCGACGGGGGCGACCGTTCGCGAGACCGGCGCCGCGCCCGGCGGCGACGTCCGGGACCCCGAGCCGGTGCCGGACGCGGCTGCGGTCTTCGAGCGGGGACGCGAGCTGGCGGGAGCGATCGCGGGGGACGGCGGCGTCGGGGCGGGCGGCGGCACGGGCGATATCGACACCGACCCCGACGAGCTCCTCGTCGCCGAGACGATCCCCGGCGGGACGACGACCGCGCTCGGCGTCCTGACGGCGCTCGGCGAGCGCCCGGTCGTCTCCTCGTCGCTGGCGGCGAACCCGCTCGCGACCAAGCGCGCGGTCGTCGGGGAGGGGCTGGACGCGAGCGGGCTCGACCCCGGCGACCGCGCCGGCGACCCGATCGACGCTGTCCGGCTGACGGGCGACCCCGTGCTCGCGGCGGCCGCCGGGCTCGTCGTCGGCGCCGTCGAGCGGGGGGTCGACGTGACGCTCGCGGGCGGCACCCAGCTGGCGGCGGTCGCCGCGCTGGCGCGGCACGCGGGCGTCGAGCGGCGGCTGCCGCTGGCGACGACCGCGTTCGTCGCCGACGACCCGACCGCGGACATCGCGGCCCTCGCGGACGACCTCGACCTCGCGCTGGCCGCGACCGACCCCGGGTTCGACGCGAGCGACCGCCCGGCGATGCGGGCGTACGCCCGCGGCGAGGCGAAGGAGGGCGTCGGGATGGGGGGCGCGCTGGCCCTGGCCGACCGCGCGGGCGTCCCCGACCCCGACCTGCGCGAGCGCGTCGCCGCGGTCACCGACCGACTCCTCGCCGAGCGCGACGGCGAACCGGTCACGGGTGATGCGCCGTGAAGGGGGTCGTCCTCGGCGGGGTCAGCTCCGGCGTCGGCAAGACGGTCGCGACGCTCGCGGCGATCCGGGCGCTCGAATCGGCCGGGAAGACCGTCCAGCCGGCGAAGGCCGGCCCCGACTTCATCGACCCGAGCCACCACGAGCGCGTGGCGGGACGCCCCTCGCGGACGCTCGACCTGTGGTTACAGGGCGAAGGCGGGCTCAGGCGAAACTACGCCCGCGGCGAGGGCGACGTCTGCGTCGTCGAGGGCGTGATGGGGTTATACGACGGCGACGGGTCGAGCACGGCCGCGGTCGCCGAGGCGCTCGACCTCCCGGTCGCCCTCGTCGTCGACGCGAGCGCGGGGATGGAGAGCGTCGCCGCGACCGCGCTCGGCTTCCGGGCCTACGCCGAGCGCGCGGGCCGCGACATCGACGTCGCCGGCGTGATCGCCCAGCGCGCGCACGGCGGGCGCCACGAGGACGGGATCCGCGAGGCGCTCCCCGAGGAGCTGACCTATCTCGGGCGTATCCCGCCGAACGACGACCTGGAGGTCCCCGAGCGACACCTCGGGCTCCACATGGGCGACGAGTCGCCGATCCCCGAGGAGGCGCTCGCGGCGGCCGCCGAGGGGCTCCGGACCGAGCGGTTGCTCGACGTCGCGCGGGAACCGGCGGGGGCGGCGAGGGCGGCGGACGCGACGGGGGCGCCGGACCCGACCGACGGCGACCGCCCCCGCGTCGCGGTCGCTCGCGACGACGCCTTCCGGTTCGCGTACCCGGCCACGGTCGAACGACTGCGCGAGCGGGCGACCGTCGAACCGTTCTCGCCGATCGCGGACGATTCCCTCCCGCCCTGCGACGGCGTCTACCTCCCCGGCGGCTACCCCGAGTTACACGCCGAACCCCTCGCGGAGAGCCCGGCGCTCGACGACGTCGCGGACGCGGCCGCGGAGGGGACGCCGGTCCTCGGCGAGTGCGGCGGGCTGATGGCGCTCGCGGAGTCGCTGACGACCGTCGACGGCGAGGCGCACGCGATGGCGGGCGTCCTCCCGGCCGACGTGACGATGCGCGACCGGTACCAGGCGCTCGACCACGTGGAGCTGCGGGCGACGCGGGACGCGCCGACCGCGTCGACCGGCGAGACGCTGCGGGGCCACGAGTTCCACTACTCCGACGCCGACGTCGCGAGCGACGCCCGGTTCGCCTTCGACGTGGAGCGCGGGACCGGGATCGACGGCGAGCGCGACGGGCTGATCGAGCACCGGACGCTCGGAACGTACTGTCACGTCCACGCCGCGAGCGGGGCGTTCGACGCGTTCCTCGACGGGCTCTGACCGCGATGTCGCTCCCCGCGACTCCCGGCCCCGTCGCCGCCCCCCTCGCCGCGCTGGCGATCGCGGTCGCCCTCGACCTCGCGGTGGCGGAGCCGCCGGCGCGGGTCCACCCGGTCGCGCTGTTCGGCTCGGTCGTCGGGCGGGTCGACCGGGAGTGGGCGCGCCCGGGGCTCGTCGGCGGCGCGGCCGCGGTCGGGCTCCCGCTCCTCGCCGCGGCGGTCGCCGCCGGAGCCGTGTGGGCCGCGGCCGGAGTCGGCCCGCGGGTCGGCGTCGATCCGCGGCTCCTCGCCGTCCCCGTCGCGGGCGCGCTCCTCTTCTCAACCGTCAGCCTCCGGATGCTCCGCGACGTCACCGCCGAGGTCGTCGCGCTGACCGAGAGCGACCCGGACGCGGCCCGCGAGTCGGTCCGGGCGCTCGTGGGGCGGGACGCCGCCGACCTCTCGCCGGCGGCCCTCCGGAGCGCGGCCGTCGAGAGCGCGACCGAGAACCTCGCCGACGGGTTCGTCGCCCCGCTGACGGGATTCGCGGCCGGCGCGACGGTCGGGCTCGCGGTCGGGGGTCCCGGGGCCGTCCTCCCGCTCGCCGCGGGAGTCGCCGGCGCCGCGTGGGCGAAGGGCGTGAACACGCTCGACTCGATGCTCGGCTACCGGTCGAAGCCGGTCGGGCGGGCGAGCGCCCGGCTCGACGACGCGGTCATGTACCTCCCGGCCCGCGCGACCGCCGGCTGTCTCGCGGTCGCCGCGGGGTCGGTCGGCGCGCTCGCTCGGGCCCGCTCGTGGGCCGGGGAGCCGGCGTCGCCGAACTCCGGGTGGCCGATGGCGACCGCGGCGGCCGCGCTCGACGTGCGGCTGGCGAAGCCGGGTCACTACGCGCTCAACCCGACCGCGGCGGCACCGAGCGTCGCCGACGCGGAGCGGGCGGTCCGGCTCGTCGGCGTCGCCGGCGGCGTCGCCGTCGCGGGGGCGGCCGGGTGGCTGGCGGCGGTCGCGGGGGTGGTCGCGTGGTCCTGACTGTCGCCGCGCTCCGCGGCGCGCTCGGCTTCCTCACGCGGGTCCCGATCGGTCGCGGCGAGGGGTCGTGGGCGGCGTTCGCGGGGGCGCCGTGGACGTTCCCGGTCGTCGGCTACCTCGTCGGCGCGGTCGTCGCGCTCCCGCTGCTCGCGCCCGTCCCCGCGCCGACGGTCGCGCTGGCGTTTCCGCTCGCCGTCTACGCCGTCACCGGGATCACCCACCTCGACGGGGTCGCCGACCTCGGCGACGCGGCGGTCGTCCACGGCGGTCCCGAGGAGCGCCGAGAGGTCATGAAAGACTCCACGCTCGGCGTCGGCGGGACGGTCGCGCTCGTCGCAGTCGTCCTCGGGCTGGCGACCGCCGCGCTCGGGCTGGCCGGGGGCGCGAGGCCGGCGGGCGCGGCCGGGGCGCGAGCCGCCGGCGGCGTCGCCGTCGCGGTCGGGCTCGTCGTCGCGGCCGAGGTGGGCGCGAAGGCCGCGACCGCGACGCTCGTCTGCGTCGGCGACGCGGCTCACGAGGGGCTCGGCTCCGCGCTGACCGAGGAGGTCGGCCCCGCGTCGGCGCTCCCGGTCCTGGCGCTCGCGGCGCCCGCCGCGCTCCTCGGGTGGCCGCGGCTCCTGCCGGGAGTCGCCGCGTTCCTCGCCGCGCTGGCGACGGCGGGGGTGGTCCGACGGTGGGCCCGGCGACGGATCGGCGGCGTTTCCGGGGACGTCCTCGGCGCGACGAACGAGCTCGCGCGGGTCGCCGCGCTGCACGCGGGGGTGATCGCGTGGACGCGCTTCTGATGTGCGGCGGCCGCGGCACCCGTCTCGGCGGCGAGACCGAGAAGCCGCTGACGCCGGTCGCGGGACGGCCGATGGTCGACCGCGTGTGCGACGCGCTCGCCGGGAGCCGGGTCGAGACGGCGCACGCGGTCGTCTCGCCGCACGCGTCGGCGACGCGCGCGCACCTGATCGACGAGCGCCCGGACCTCCCCGCGATCGACGCCCCGGGCGACGGCTACGTCGCCGACCTGGGGTACGCGATAGAGGAGATCGCGGGAGGGAAGTCGGGGACGGCGCCCCTCCTGACCGTCGCCGCCGACCTCCCGCTCCTGGATCCCGAGGCCGTGAACGGCGCGATCGACGCGGCGCGGGCCGCCGGCGACGACGGGCCGGCGTCGCTCACCGTCTGCGTTCCCGCGTCGCGCAAGCGAGAGCTCGGCGTCAGCGCCGACGCGGCGACCGAGGTCGACGGCCGCGAGGTCGTCCCCGCCGGGATCAACGTCGTCGGTGGGAGCAGCGAGAGCGATAGCGACGACAGCGTCGTCCACCTCACCGAGGACGTCCGGCTCGCCGTCAACGTCAACTACCCGTCGGACGTGCAGGTAGCCGAGCGCCTCCTCGGCGACGGGGAGCCCGACGAATGAACGCACGCACATGAACCTCGACACCGCCCTCGACCTCGACCGCGCGCCTCACGGGAGCAGCGACGACCCCGACCTGCTGGACTTCTCGGCGAACACCAACCCGGAGGTCCCGGAGGGCGTCGAATCGGTCTACCGGGAGGCGTTCGCGGACGCTCGGTCGTACCCCGCGGAGCCGCCGGCGGCGTTCCGCGAGGCCGCGGCCGCGTACGTCGGCTGCGACCCGGAGTCCGTGGTCCCGGCGCCCGGCGGGCTCGCCGCGATCCGGGCGGCGGTCGCGCTCGCGGTCGACCCGGGCGACACCGCCCTCGTCCCGGCGCCGAGCTTCGGCGAGTACGCCCGCGAGGTGCGGCTGCAGGGGGGCGAACCGGCGTTCGTTCCGGCGGCCGAGGTCCTCGACGCCGACCCGAGCGACCACGCGCTCGCCGTCGTCTGTACCCCGAACAACCCGACGGGGACCGCGTACGACCGCGCGGCGTTAGAGCGGTTCGCGGCGCGGTGCCGCGAGGCCGGGACGCGCCTCCTCGTCGACGAGGCGTTCCTCGGGTTCGCCGACCGCCCGTCGGTCGCGGGGACCGAGGGGGTCGTCGTCGCCCGGTCGCTCACGAAGCTGTTCGGCCTCCCCGGGATCCGGACGGGGTTCGCGGTCGCGACGGGCGAGCTCGGCGCGGCGCTGTCGAGCGCCCGGCGCCCGTGGAACCTGAGCGCCCCGGCGCTCGCGACGGGGGCGTACTGCATGGACCAGTCCGAGTTTATTCGAGAGACCGGCGAGCGCGTGCGCTCGGAGCGGGAACGGATGCGCGAGGCGCTCGCGGAGCGCTACGCGGTATCCCCCTCCGACGCGCCGTTCCTCCTGCTCGACGTGAGCGGGGACGGCCGGTCGGTCGAGACCGTCGTCGCCGACGCCCGGGAGCGCGGCGTGGCGGTCCGCGACGCGACCACCTTCCGGGGGCTCGACTCGCACGTCCGCGTCGCGGTGCGCCGGCCCGCGGAGAACGACCGGCTGCTGGCGGCGCTCGGGGTGGGTGACGAGACGGAAAGCGACGCGGCGACGAGCCGCGCGGAGGGCGACGATGTTTGAGGCGACCGTCCGCGACGATGTCCTCCGCCTGCGACGCCCCGGGACGCGCTGGCTCTCGACCGGGTGGAACGGCGGGCGCTCGCGCGGCGCCGCGGCGTACAACGTGACCGTCCCCGAGGGGTTCGAGCGCACCGACCTCGGTGAATACCGGGACGAGCGGCTGGCGCGGGCGGGGTTCGAAAGGAAAAACGACCCGCCGACCCTGTTCACCGGCGTCGCGATGGAACACGCCCGCGGCGCGCGCCGCGGGGCGGTCGTCGCGTACGCGACCGCCGGGCTCTCGAACCCGGCGATGCTCCCGGTGGACTCGGTGCGAGAGGCGGCCGACGGCGCCGACGCGGTCGCCGACGGCCCAGAGCGCGACGGCGAGACGGCGTCCGAGGGACCGCCCCGGCGACCCGGCACGGTCAACCTGATCGTCGGCACGACCCGGCGGCTCGCGGACGGCGCCGCGGCGAACCTCGTCGCGGTCGCGGCCGAGGCGAAGGCGGCGACGCTGCTCGCGACCGCGAGCGCGCCGGGCACCACGAGCGACGCGGTCGTGATCGCCGACGATCCGGACGGCGAGCCGGCGGCGTTCTCGGGCAGCGCCACGCCGGTCGGCGCGGCGGCGCGCGTCTGCGTCCGGGACGCGGTGCGCGCGAGCCTGCGGTCGCGGTACCCGGACGGCGGCCTGCCCGGGCCGGCCGGCGACGCCGAGCACGGCGTCGTCGCCGACGGGCGGGCGGAGGTCTTCGACCCATGACAGACGACACCAACGACACCGACGGCGGCGAATCGAGCGAGACCTATCCGAGCGACGGCGAACCAGCCGACGGCGACCCCTCCGCCCGGACGCCCGGCGGCGGTGCAACCCCCGAGCCGGAGCCGATCGAGCCGGCCGCCCCCGAGGAGTTCGGGCTCGTACAGGCCTGGTGGGGCGACGGGAAGGGGAAGACGACGGCGGCGATGGGGATGGGCTTCCGGGCCGCGGGGCACGGCTACCGCGTCCACATGCTCCAGTTCATGAAGGGGGGCGCCGACAGCGTCGAGGGCGTCAGAGGCGAGTACAACGCCATCGCCGCGATGCCGGGGTTCAGCTACGAGAACGCCGGCCACTACGGCTGGCACGGCCTCCTCGACGGCTCGGC
Organism: Halorubrum sp. SD626R; assembly: GCF_001261915.1. Taxonomy (GTDB): domain Archaea; phylum Halobacteriota; class Halobacteria; order Halobacteriales; family Haloferacaceae; genus Halorubrum. The sequence continues at coordinate 54,379 of NZ_CVRT01000047.1, read as the reverse complement.
GGACGACGAGCACGAGGCGAAGGCGTCGGCCGCCTTCGACCGCGCCGAGGCGCTCGTCGCGGGCGCGGCCGAGGCGGACCTGACGGAACCGCTCCCGCTCGACGGCGACCCCGACGACGGGGTCCACATGCTGATTCTGGACGAGCTGCTGTACGCGGCCGACCGAGGGCTCGTCGACCCCGAGGACATCGTCGCGCTCGCGGAGTCGAAGCCCGAGGGGCTCGAACTCGTCTTGACCGGGAGCCACGCGGAGCCCGAGTACCTGGAGGGGGTGGCCGACCTGATCTCGAACGTCCGGAAGGTGGCCCACCCCTTCGACGCGGGCCACCGCGCTCGCCGGGGGACGGAGTACTGAGACGTATGAGCCGGCCGCGACGCTCCCCGCGTCGGAGGCACCGATGACCGACCCCGACCCCGACGCCGAGACGCTCCTGATCGCCGGCACGGCGAGCCACGCCGGCAAGAGCACGATCGCGGCCGGGCTCTGTCGGTACCTCGCCCGGAACGGGGTCGCGGTCGCCCCGTTCAAGGCGCAGAACATGAGCAACAACGCGCGGGTCGCGCTCGCGCCGAACGGCGAGTGGGGCGAGATCGGGATCTCTCAGTACGTGCAGGCGCGGGCGGCGGGCGTCCCGGCGACGACCGACATGAACCCCGTGCTGCTCAAGCCGCGCGGGGACGGCGAGAGCCAGCTGATCGTCGACGGCGAGGCGGTCGGGCACTACGCGGCCGGCGAGTACTACGAGGCGCACTGGGACCGGGCGCGGGACGCGGCGGTCGCCGCGCACCGCCGGCTCGCGGCCGATCGCGACGTGATCGTCGCCGAGGGGGCGGGCAGCATCGCCGAGATCAACCTCCACGACCGCGACCTCGCGAACGTCGAGTGCGCGCGCTTCGCCGACGCCCGAATCGTGATCGCCGTCGACATCGAGCGCGGCGGCGCCTTCGCGAGCCTCTACGGGACGCTCGAACTCCTCCCCGACGACATCCGCGAGCGCGTCGCCGGCGCGGTCGTCACGAAGTTCCGCGGCGACCCCTCGCTGCTGGAGCCCGGTATCGACGAGATCGAGGCGCGCACGGGCGTCCCGATCGTCGGCGTGATCCCGCACGACGACCCCGGCCTCCCCGCGGAGGACAGCCTCTCGCTGCCGGACGCGGGCGACGGGGGCCGTCCCGAGACCCCGGGCGGGGCGAGCGTTCTCGGCGCCGACGACGGCGTCCCCGACGCCGTCGCGGTCCGGGTCGCCGTCCCCCGCCTCCCGCGGATCTCGAACTTCACGGACTTGGAGCCGCTGGCGCGCGAGCCGGGGGTGAGGGTCGCGTACGTCCCGCTCGACGCGTCCCGCGGCGAGGGGACCGATCCCCTCGGCGACGCCGACGCGGTCGTCATCCCCGGCTCGAAGAACACCGTCGACGACCTGCTCGCGCTCCGCGACGCCGGCTTCGACGACGCGATCCGCGATTTTTCCGGACCGATCGTCGGCCTCTGCGGCGGCTACCAGATCCTCGGCGAGCGGCTGACGAACGCCGCGGTCGAGGGGACCGGCGGGGTGACCGAGGTCGAGGGGGTCGGCGTGTTACCGGTCGAGACGCGGTTCTCGACCGAGAAGCGCGTGGAGCGCGTGACGCGGACGGTCGAGGGGGGCGGCCCGATCGCCGGCGCGGACGGGACCGCGACCGGCTACGAGATCCACATGGGGCGGTCGTCGCCGACCGAGTCGGTCGCCTCCCCGCTGGGCCCGGAGAGCGCGGCGACCGACCGGGCGCTCGGCACCTACCTCCACGGCCTCTTCGAGAACGAGGGCGTCCGCGAGGTGTTCCTGAACCGCGCGTTCGCGGCGGCGGGGCGGAGTCCGGAGAGGCGGACGACCGCACCCCCTACGACCGGGCCGCCGACCTCGTCGACGACAACGTCGACCTCGCGGCGCTCGGCCTCGGCGATCTCGGCTGACGCGTCCCTGGCTGACGCGGGCGCGGTCTCGCGGCGAAATGTCCTTGTCCCTTCCAGCCGACGGGTCGCGCATGGTCTCCCGCGAGAACGCCGTCATCGGGACGTGTATCGCCCTCACCGTCGCCGCCGCCCTGGCGATCGAGTCGCTGGACCTGACGTACCCGGAGTGGGTCCCGCTCGCGCTGTTCCTCGGGGGCGGGGTCGTCGTGCCGCTCGCGATCAACGAGACGCTGGACCGGCGAGAGGCGGCGTAGGGCGGGAGGACGACGGAGAGCGGACTCAGGCCTCGCCCAGCGTCTCCTCCAGCAGCTTCCGCTGGGCCGCCGCGAGGTGCTCGGCGAACGTCGAGGGGGCGATGTCGAGCGCCTCGGCGACCGCGCTCGCGTTGGCGTCCCGGGGGCGCTCGAAGTATCCCATCCGGTAGGCGGTCCGTAACACCTCGCACTGGCGGTCGGTGAGCCGGCCGCGGTCGACGAGGGTCCGGTCGGGGACCGCGTCGTCGGTCGCCGCGCCGTGGACGAGGTAGCGGACCTCGACGCGGTCCGCGATCCCGTCGAGCGCCGAGACGATGTCGCGGAGGCGTTCGAGGTCGGGGAGGTGCAGCGTCAGGAGGAGCACGCCGTCCTCGGCGCGCGCGTCGGCGATGGGGCAGTCGAGCTCCTCGATGACCCGACAGGCGCACTCCCCGTCGCGCGGGCGGTCGTACCGGTACACCCGCTCGTCGCCGAGGTCGACGACGGACGCGGCCGCCGGCACGTCGTCCGCTCGGTCGACCGCGTCGGGGTCGCGGGCGCGGAACTCCTCGGTGTGGGTGTCGCCCGCGTGCGTCCAGTTGACGCCCGTGATCGGGCCGTCGTGGGCGGTCGACGCCGCGACGACCGGGCAGTTCCCCGCGCCGTGGATCGCGACGCCCGCGCGGACGCCGTCGGGCGTCTCTCCCGCGCGACTCCCCGTCGGTTCGCTACCGGTTGCCATCGGATCGGCGAAGGGGCGACGCACACAAATGCCTGATCCCCGACGAGCGGGTCGCTTCGCGGGGTCCCGAGAACACCCGCAATACTGTGGGTCGGTCGGTATCGGTTCGCGCCCCGGAGACGCGACCGTGCACCGAGCGATCCACGCCGTCGGAGCGGTCGCCCTGGCCGGCGCCGGGGCGGGAATGAGCGTCGCGGCGGCCGCCGGGCTGGCGGCCGGGGGCGAGGCCGGGTTCGGGGCCGGCACGGAACCCCTGGCCGTCGCCGTCGTCTTCGCGGTCGCCGCGACGGGCCTCGGCCACACGGCCGTCAGGGAGGCCCGGTGGGCGCTGCGGGCGGACGGGTTCCGGGTCACGCGCACCGACCTCGGCAACGCGGCCGCCGTCGCCCTCGGGGCGCCACTCACCTTCGCGCTCTCCGTTCGGGTGGGGGTCGGCCCGGTCGTCGCGTCCGCCTTGGTCGGGCTCTGCGCGTACCTCCTGTCGGAGACGTACGGCGCCCCCGCGTACTGCGGCTCGTTCGTCGGGATGGCGACCCCCGCGGCCGACGCCGACCTCGGGGCGGTGGTCGCGGCGGGCGTCGTCGCCGGCGGCGTCTTCGTCGCCGCCAAGCGCGCGTTCAACGGGTTCGGCGGGAAGCTCGGGACGACGGCGTTCGTCGGCTGCCTGACGGTGGCGGCGCTCGGCGGGCTCGCCCCCGGGACGGGGTCGGTCCCGACGCCGACCGTCGCGGCGGGGCTCGTCGCCGCGGCCGCCGTCGCCGCGCTCGTCACCTTCCTCGTGAGCGTCCGGCTCGACCACGGGCCGGTCGTCGGGAGCGCGGTCGTCGGGCTCGTCGCCGGCGTCGTCTGTCCGCCGCTGTTTGCCGCCGGGGACGCGGTCGCGGCGGTCGCCTTCTGCGCGTCGTTCGCCGGGATGGCCACGCCCGAGCGGATCCCGGGCCCCGGCGCGATGCTGCTGGCCGGCGGGGTCTCGGGCGTCGCGTTCGTCGGCGCCGCACCCCAGTTCGTCGGCTTCGGTGGGAAGCTCGGCACAATCGCCTTCGCTGCCTGCCTCGTCACCGCGGGGCTCCTCTCGCTCGGCCGGGTCCTCGCCCCGGTCGGCGGCGACGCCGCGACGGGGTGAGCGCCGGCGCGGTCGGGTGACTATTTAAAACACCACGCTACGCCGGTGCCATCGGGAGGGCCGTGGAGCCCCTCCCCTCGTCCGATGACCGATCCGAGCGAGACGCCAGACCGGAGCTTCGAGTCGAACCCCACCGTCTGCCCGTTCTGCGGCGTCGGCTGTACGATCGAGTACGCCGGCCGCGGGAGCGCGACCGGCGCCGAGGGACCGGTGAACGCCCGCGGGGAGATCTGTCCGAAGGGGGCCGCCGCGTTCGACGTCGTCGACCACGGGGACCGGCTGACGGAGCCGCTCGTCCGTCACAACGGGAACTTCGTCACGGCGCCGTGGGCGGAGGCGCTCGACCGCGTCGTCGACGGGATCGGCGGCGTGATCGACGAGCACGGCCCGGACGCCGTCCAGTTCTTCGCCTCGTCGAACTGCACGAACGAGGAGAACTACGTTCTCCAGAAGCTCGCGCGCGTTCTCGGGACGAACAACGTGGACAACTGCGCGCGGCTCTGTCACGCCTCGACGGTCGCCGCGATGAGTGAGCGGCTCGGCGCCGGCGCGATGACGAACACCTTGGACGACCTGCGAGAGGCGGACTGCATCTTCGTCAACGGCGCGAACCCCGCCGAGCAACACCCCGTCGCGTTCCGGTCGTACCTCCTCCCGGCGGTCCGCGACGGCGCGACGCTCGTCCACGTCGACCCGCGCGCGAACGACACGACCGAGGCGGCCGACGTCCACGTCCCGCTGCGGCCCGGCACCGACATCCAGGTCGCGAACGCGATCGCCGCGGTCCTGATCGAGGAGGACCTCGTCGACGAGGCGTTCCTCGCGGAGCGGGCGACCGGGTTCGACCGCCTGCGCGAGCGCCTCGCCGACGTCGACGTCGCGGCCAGCGCCGAGGCGGCCGGCGTCGACCCGGAGACCCTCCGGGAGGCCGCGCGGGCGTACGGCGAGGCGGACCGCGCCGCGATCGTGACGGGGATGGGAACGAGCCAGCACCGCTGCGGCACCGACAACGTCCACGCCCTGCTGAACCTCACGCTCCTGACCGGCAACGTCGGTCGCCCCGGGACCGGCGTGAACCCCCTGCGCGGGCAGAACAACGTGCAGGGCGCCAGCGACGTGGGCGGGCTCCCGGGCGTGCTCCCCGGCTACGAGCCCGTGACGGACCCGGACGCCCGCGAGCGGGTCGCCGCCGAGTGGGGCGTCGAGCCGCCGGCCGAGCCAGGGCTCACCGAGGTCGAGGCGACGCACCGCTTCGGCGACGACGTGCGCGCGGCGGTCGTCTTCGGCGAGAACCCCGCGGTCACCGAGCCGAACGCGACCGCGGTCAGGTCGGCGTTCGACGAGCTCGACTTCTGCGTCGTCATCGACCTGTTCGAGACGGCGACGGCGGCCCACGCGGACGTGGTCCTCCCGGGGAGCGCGTGGGCCGAGAAGGCCGGCACCGTGACGAACACCGACCGCCGCGTGATGCGGATGCGGCCGAACGCCGACCTCCCGGGGAACGCCCGGCTGGACTTCGAGATCCTGACCGAACTCGGGCGCCGGCTGACCGACCGTCCGGACGCCTTCGGCTACGACGGCCCCGAGGATGCGTTCGACGAGCTGACCCGCGTCGCGCCGATCTACGAGGGGATGAGCTACGCGGGAATCGGCGACGGCTACCAGCGGTGGCCGTTCTCGGCCGACGACGGCGCCGGCACCGAGGTGTTACACGCCGAGGAGTTCCTGACCGGCGAGCGCACCGCGCCGCTCGCGGTCGTCGACCCGGTCCCGCCCGCCGACGAGCTCGACGCCGGCGAGCTGACCCTGACGACCGGGCGCGTCCTCCAGCACTTCAACAGCGGGGCGCTCAGTCGGCGCTCGGACCGCCTCACCGCGATGCGCGGCGAGGACGTCCTCCAGGTCCACCCGAGCGACGCCGACGACCGCGGGATCGAGGACGGCGACCGGGTGACCGTCTCCAACGAGCGCGGGGCCGTCGAGGCGACGGCCGACGTCACGCCGGCGGTCCGCGAGGGCGTCGTCTTCTGTACGTTCCACTACGCCGAGCCGCTCGCGAACGCGCTGACGGGGGACGAGCTGGACCCGGAGGCGAAGATTCCGGAGTTCAAGCACTCGGCGGTCACGGTCGAGCCGGTCGCAGGGACCGACGCGGCCGAGGGCGACGCCGCCGAGAGCGACGCGGCGGGCGCCGACTGAGGCCGCGGCGCCGACCGGGCGGAATCACGCGTGATACACGGAAGTCAGGCGTTATATACCGCTGCGGAAGACGCCTCAGTATGGCTACATCAGGGGAGTACGGTCGGGAGGACTTCGGGCAGGGAGGGCTGAGCGCCGGAGTCGACCCCGCGGAACTGGTCGAGGAGATCGGCCTCGACGCCGAGGAGATCCGATGGCGGAAGGAGTTCGTCGGCTTCGACGAGGAAGACGAACGCCGGCTGAGCCGGTACGAGGACGCGTTCGCGTCGAACGCCGAGCAGGTCGCGGACGACTTCTACGAGAACCTCACCGGTCACGAGCAGACCGTCGATGTCATCGGCCGCTCCGACAAGGGGATAGAACAGCTCAAGCGGACGCAGTCGGCGTACCTCGTGACGCTCGCGGGCGGCGACTACGGGCCGGAGTACTTCGAGGACCGGGCGCGGATCGGGAAGATCCACGACCTGCTTGAGATGCCGATGAAACACTACCTCGGGCAGTACGGCGTGTACTACGACCTCATCCTCCCGATCATCGGCGACCGACTCACGGAGTCGCTCGCGGGTCGGGTCGGAGAAACGGTGAGCGACGCGGCGCCGAGCGAGGCGGACGGCGTCGGCGACGCCGTCGAGGCGGCGATCGAGGAGGAGGTCGACGACGCGATCGAAGACCTCCTGTCGATCCTGCGCATCGTCAACCTCGACATGCAGGTCGTCACGGACACGTATATCCACTCCTACAGCGAGAAGCTCTCTGCGGCCGTCGAGGAGAACGAGCGGCTCATGGCCGAGGTGGAGGCCGAGGTCGAGGCACCGATCGGTGACCTCCGCGAGTCGGCGGGCGACGTCGCGGACAGCGCCGCCGAGGTCGGCGACGCGGCCGAGGACCAGTCGCAGCAGGTCGCCGAGATCTCCTCCGAGGTGGCGAACCTCTCGGCGACGGTCGAGGAGGTGGCGTCGACCGCCGACGAGGTCGAGCGGACGAGCAGCCGGGCGGAGACGCTCGCCGAGGACGGGCGGGACGCGGCCGACGACGCCGCGTCGGCCATGGACGACATCGGCGCCGCCGTCGACGAGGTGGCGGACGACGTTGAGGCGCTCCAAGAGCGGGTCGAGGAGATCGACGAGTTCGTCGATGCGATCAACGGGATCGCCGACCAGACGAACCTGCTCGCGCTGAACGCCTCGATCGAGGCGGCCCGCGCCGGCGAGGCCGGCGCCGGGTTCGGCGTCGTCGCCGACGAGATCAAGTCGCTCGCTGGGGAGTCACAGCAGCGCGCGAGCGACATCGAGTCGATGGTCGACGGCATCCGGACCGACACGGAAGAGACGGTCGAGAGCCTCTCGGAGACGACGGTGCGGGTCGACGAGGGGAGCGAGCGCGTCGGCGACGCGACGGAGAGTCTCACCAACATCGCCGAGGCGGTGACGGAGACGGCGAACGGGATCGACGAGGTCTCGGACGTGACCGACGAGCAGGCCGCCGCCGCCGAGGAGATCGCCGCGACGATCGACGGGGTGGTCGAGCAGTCGAACCGGATCAGCGAGCGGATGCAGGAGCTGGCGGAGGAAAGCGAGTGCCAGTCGGACGCGGTCGAGGAGGTCGAACGGACCGTGCGTCGGTTGGCCGTCGACGGTGCCGACACCGGGTCCCGGGCGGCGTCGCTGACGGACGGCGGTCGGTCGATACCGCCCGGGCTCCCTGAGGGGATGCCCGAGTTCGTGATCGAGCGCCTCTCCGACGCGGAGTTGCGGGCGATCGCGGCCGGGGAGCTAGAGATGGACGACCTGCGGTGAATCGGCATGGATGACGCGCCGGTCGCGCCACGAGGGGCGCGGCCCGAGAACCGGTCTCAGGGCGCGAAGTACGCGTCCGGACCCCGGACGCCGGAGAGTTCCCGCAGCGGGCGGGCGCCGCACCGGCCGCAGGCGGTCGGCTCGTCGGGGTCGTCTGGCAGCGCGAACACCGTGTCGCAGGCGTCGCAGGCGACGTAGCGGAGCGCCAGCGACGGGACATCGGTCATGCGCCCGTTAGGCGGCCGGCGTACATGAACCCCGGGCCGAACGGTGGCGAGGACGGCCGGTCACGCAACCCTCAAGACGCGAGCGACCGCACTAAACGTATGCAGATCGCGATACTCGGCGGTACCGGCGACATCGGTGAGGGGCTCGCCCTCCGACTGGCGGCCGACACGCCCCACCGCGTCTCGATCGGGTCGCGGGAGGCCGAGAAGGCGGAGAACAGGGCCGAGGAGTACACCACCGAGCTGGAGAGCCGCGGCCTCAACGCGACCGTCGGGGGCGCCGAGAACGCGGCGGCGGCCGCCGCGGCCAAGGTCGTCGTCCTCGCGGTCCCGCCCTACCACGTCGGCGACACGGTGGAGGCGATCTCGGACGAACTCGACGACGGCGACGTCCTCGTCTCGCCGGCGACGGGGATGAAACGCGACGAGGAGGGATTCCACTACCACAAGCCGGGCGCGGGCTCGGTGACGGCCATCGTCGCGGACGCGGCGCCCGAGGGGGTCGACGTCGTCGGGGCGTTCCACAACCTCGCGGCGGCCCGGCTCGCGAACCTCGACGCCGACCTCGGGATCGACACGCTCGTGATCGGGGACGACGAGGACGCGAAGCGGACGGTCGCGGACGTCGCCGAGGGGATCGAGGGGCTCCGCACGCTCGACGCCGGTGGGCTCGCCAACGCGCCCGAGATCGAGGGGCTCACGCCCCTCCTGATCAACGTCGCCTCGAACAACGACGGGCTCCACGACCTCGGCATCGAGTTCAAGTAGCCGGCGGCGGTCGGCGTTCCGTTAGGCCTTTGCGCGACCGGTGCCTCCGGACGATAGATGGAGTACCTGGAGCGCCGGGTCGCGCTGGTCGAGGACCGGCTGGAGGCCGTCATCGACGAGGTCGAGCCCGAGGAGCTGTCCGACGAGGTCGGCCACGTCGTCCTCGCCGGCGGCAAGCGCGTCCGCCCGGCGGTGACGATCCTCGCCTGCGAGGCGTTCGACGGCGATCCCGACGACGCCGTCGACTTCGCGGCCGGGATCGAGTTCGTCCACAACGCGTCGCTCGTCATCGACGACATCATCGACCGCTCGGCGGTCCGGCGCGGCACCCCCTCCGCGTGGGCGGAGTTCGGGTACGGCCCCGCGATCGTCGCCAGCGACGGCCTGCTCGGTGAGGCGTTCGGGCTGTTCTCCGCGGAGCCGCGCGCGATGCGGACCGTCGCCGAGGCGATGGTCGAGCTCGGCGAGGGGGAGGCCACCGAGCTCGCCGACCGCCCGACGACGGAGGCGGAGTACATGGAGCTCGCCCGCCGGAAGACGGGCGCGCTGTTCCGGGCCGCCGCCGAGCTCGGCGCGGTCGCCGGCGGCGCCGAGCCGGACGCGATCGACTCGTTCGGCGAGTACGCCGAGCGCGTCGGCGTCGCGTTCCAGATGCGCGACGACGTGCTCGACGCGACCGCCGACGCCGACGACCTCGGGAAGCCGACGGGACAGGACGCCGAGATGGACCGCCCCTCGGTGGTCCAGGTCACGTCGCTGTCGCCGACGGAGATCGACGAGCGCGCCCGGGAGCAGTCGGAGCTGGCGCTCGCCGCGCTCGACGACGCCGACCCGCCGGAGACGGAGGCGATCGAGTACCTCCGCGACCTCGCGGAGTTCGTCGTCGTGCGGGAGCGCTGAGCCGGTCGGACGGAACTCGTCTCCGGGGTTCTCCCGCCGTCCGCGTCTGACACACCTTAATACCCGTCGAGTCCAACAGACCGGACAATCACATGAGAACCCAAACTCGCGCGCGGACCGCCGGCACCCGAACACGATCGCGATCGCACGGGCCCGTCGAGCCGCGGCAGGGGAAGGACCGATGAAGCTCGCGACCATCGGCGTCGGGAACGCCGGCAGCAAGCTCATCGACCGGATGATCGAGTTCGAGGTCGAGACCGGTCGGAACCTCTGCCGACACGCCCTCGTCATCAACACGGCGCGGACGGACCTCGCCAAGCCGAAGAACATCCCCGAGGACCGCCGCGTCCTCATCGGCGACACGCACCACAAGGCCCGCGGTCACGGCGTCGGCGGCGACGCCGAGATCGGCGCGGAGGTCGCCAAGACCGACATCGACGAGATCCGCCGCGTCTTCGACGACGTCGAGATCCACGAGGTCGACGCGGTGCTGGTCGCGGCCGGGCTCGGCGGCGGCACCGGCAGCGGGGCCGCGCCGGTCGTCATCGAGGAGATCCAGAAGATGTACGACGAACCGGTGTACGGGCTCGGCGTGCTGCCCGGCAAGTACGAGGGCGGTCGCCCGGCGCTCAACGCCGCCCGCTCGCTCCAGTCGTTCGTCACCAAGGTCGACAACTTCATCGCGTTCGACAACGACGCCTGGCGCTCGCGCGGACAGACGATAGAGCAGGGGTACGAGGAGATGAACAAGGAGCTCGCGACCCGGATCGTCACCCTGCTCGCGGCCGGCGAGGTCGACGAGAGCGAGGTGGGCGAGAACGCGATGGACTCCAGCGACATCATGCGGACCCTCGAAGTCGGCGGGGTCTCCTCGATCGGGTACGCCTCGACCGAGCTCGCGCCCGCGAAACAGGGCCTGCTGTCGAAGTTCAACGAGTCGGACGAGCCCGAGAGCGAGTCCACCGACGCCGCGAAGATCAAGGGGCTCGTCCGCCGGGCGGTCAACTCCCGGCTCACCGTCCCCTGCGATATATCCAGCGCGGACCGCGCGCTCATCGTCTTCGCCGGGCCGCCGGAGGTCATCTCGCGGAAGGGCGTCGAGTCCGCCCGCGAGTGGCTGGAGAACGCGGCCGACACCGTCGACGTGCTCGCGGGCGACGACCCCCGCCCCGACTCGTCGACGCTCGCGGCGGTGGTGCTGCTCTCGAACGTGACCGAGACGCCCCGGATCGACGAGATCCAGAGCCAGGCGGTCGACGCGCAGAACAAGATCAGAGAGCAGGACGCGGTCCGCGAGGAGGAGATCCAGTCGCTGATCACCGACGACGACGACGACCTGGACCCGATCGTCTGAATGCCCCGAACCAGAGCGGCCGGGCGCCCCGAGGGCGCTCGCGTCACTGACCGCCCGGGGCGCGCACCAATCGCCGAGCGCCCGGATCGGGGTCGCGGCGCCGAGTCGCTCGCGCGTCGCCGGTCGCCGCCGGTGGTCGGATGAAGCTCGCGTTCGTCGGCGTCGGCGACGCCGGCACCCGGATCGTCGACCGGCTGGTCCGCGCCGAGCGGGCCTCCGGGCGGTCGGTCAGCGACGGGAACGTCCTCGTGTTCAACACCGACGACGCCGCCTTCGAGGCCGCGACGGCCGTCCCCGACGAGCGGCGCGTCCTGCTCGGCGACACGCACCCCGCGGTCAGACGGCGTCCCGACCCCGCCGAGGCCGGAGGGGCCGATGGTGCTGAGACCGCCGACGGCGCCGGGGGTGCCGACGAGACGGAGGCGCTCGCATCTGAGATCGACCCGTTCGGGGTCGGCGGCGACCCCGACACCGGTGCGGCGGTCGCCGAGGCGGAGCTGCCCGAGATCCGCCGCGCGCTCGACCGGATCGACGAGACGGAGGTGGCGGGGACGATGCTGGTCACCGGACTGGGCGGCGGGACGGGGACCGGAGTCGGGAGCGTCCTGCTCGAGGAGCTCAATTCGATCTACGAGACCCCCGTGTACGTCCTCGGCGCCCTGCCGGCCGCGACCGAGCCGGACCGCCGGGCGCTGACCGCGGCCCGCGGGATCCGGACGGTCGTGCCGCTCGCGGACGCCGTCTTCCCGGTCGACAACGAGGCCTGGCGTCGGGGCGACCCGGTGGCCGAGCGGTACGACGCGATCAACGACGCGATCGCCGCCCGCGTGCTGGCGCTCTTCGGGGCCGGCGAGCGCGACCCGGAGTCCGTCTCGGAGCTGCGCGTCGATCCGGCAGACGTCACCCGAACGCTCGAAGTGGGGGGCGTCGCCTCGATCGGCCACGCGACCCACGAGCTCACCCCAGATGACGCCGGCGTGGTGACCCGCCTGCTCCGGCTGCTCGGGATCGCCGACGCGCCGGAGAGCGACGGCGCGGAGGCCGACGCCGCGACGGTGAAGCGGCTCGTGCGCCGCGCGCTCGAATCGACGCTGACGCTTCCCTGCTCTGTCGACTCGGCCGATCGGGTGCTTGTGATCCTCTCCGGGCCGCCCGACGCGGTCTCGCGGAAGGGGTTCGAGACGGGGCGGTACCTCCTCGAAGAGGAGACGGAGACCGTCGAGGTGTTGGCCGGCGACGAGCCGGTCCCCGGCGCGACTGAGGTCACCGCGACCGTGGTGCTCTCGAACGTCACCGACGTGCCCCGGATCGACGAGATCCAGCGGCGGGCGGTCGCCGCGCTGGACGCGTCCGACGCGGGCGACGACGGGACCACGGTGCTGGGCGACGCCGCGGACGCCGACACGCGGCCTGGCGCGCCCGATCCGGCCGACGGGCCCGGCGACGACGCGGCGGGCGACTCGCACGCGTCCGAGGATGGGCAGACTGGGAATCCAACTGACGGAGCGGCCGGAGCGGAACCCGACGGGGCGAGCTCGGAGTCGACGACGGAGACGGACGGCTCGGCGAGCGAGGACGGCGACAGATCGGTTCACGGCTTCGATTTCACCGCCGGCGACGACCGAGGGAAGTGACGCTCGGTCGTCGTCGGGGGCAATTTAAGTTCTCCCCCGTCGGAGTGGAGTGCGTGCAACGGACGCGACGCGACCTCCTAGCCGGCGTCGGTGTCGCCGCCGGATTTGCCGGCTGTCTGGGCGTCGACGGGGTCACCTATCCCGACGAGCCGGACTCGGGCGATGGGGACGCCGACGGCGGGGGAGAACCCGACGGGTCCGACGGCGACGGCGACGGGTCCGACGGCAGCGACGGCGGCGATCCCGGACCGAACCCCGCGCTCGCCGCGGCGACGCGGGGCGTCGTCGGCGACGCGCTGTGGTTCGCGACGTCGTACGAGGCCGCGGTCCGCGTCTACCGCGAGGCGACCGCCGACGTGCTCACCGAAGTGGACGCCGTCCGGGAGTCGGTCCGCGAGGCGACAGACCCGACGGTCGAGATGGCCGAGCGGCTCGAAGCCGCCGGGTACGACGCGGCCGAGCGCGCGGCGACCCCGCTCGAACCGCACTTCTACCCCGCGGGACTGCTCCGCTCGCGGACCGACAGACACGTGCCGGTGCTCGATCGGTTCGCCCGGCGGAACGACGCGGACCGGTTCACGGAGGAGCTCGAACGGATGCGCCTGTCGTTCTTTCAGATCCGGACGCCGATCTACGTCGATCGGCGGTTCTCTCGCGACCCGATCCACAACCGCCTGCTCGACCGGCTGGCCCCGGGCGACCCGGACGGGGTCGTCGTCGAACTCGCGGTCCCCGAGCGTCGTCGGTTCGCGACGCTCGCGCACCGGCCGTACTCGGACGGCGACGGGGACGACGAAGGCGACGAGACGTATCCGCCGACGTTCACAGACGACGCGCTGCCCGCGGAACGCCGCGAGTCGCTCCGCGAGCGGCTCGGCCCGGTCGCCCGGTCGGACGGTCGGACCGCGGAGCTGTTTTTCACCTTCGCGGACCGCCCGGAGCCGGCCGACCGTCGGCGAGACGCGTTCCGCGGGCCGCCGAGCGAGCTCGACGGGGCACCGCTCCACGTCCAGCGGTACGCCGACGCCGAGACCGCGAGCGACCGGCTCGACGCCGCGCTGGCGGCGGGCGCTACCGAGAGCCGCGAGCCGATCTCGCCGGCGACGGAGGCGGCCGACGACGCGATCGAGTGGCACCGCTACTACCACCGCGAGGCCGGGAGCGACCGGACGGACCTCGACGAGTTCGCCGGCGTGCAGTACGGCTACCTCCTGCAGGCCGGCGAGTTCGTCCTCGCGACCGGATTCTCCGGCGACGCGTGGGAAGAGCGTCCCCGTTGGCAGGGTCGGCTCCCCGACGCCTGGGTGACGGCATGACCCGACCACCCTCACGGCGTCAGTTCCTCGCGGCCGCCGTCCCCGTCGCGCTCGCGGGGTGTCTCGTCGAAGACGAATCGAGCGCGGCCGACCAGACCGAGGAGGTGGCCGACGGCGACGGATCCGGAGAGACGGCGCCGGCGGCGGACGGTGAGTCGACCACGAGCGGGGGAAGCGACGGTCCCGACGACGCGGAGCCGGCCGCGGACACGACGGGTGGCGACGGAGACACGTCGCCCGGTCCGGCCGGGATCACGGTCGAAGAGACCGATATCGTTCGGATCGTGGAGTCGAACCTCCTGTCGCAGATCGTCGCCGACGTGACTGTTCGCAACGCCGGCGAGCGCGCCTACGGCACCCTCGAACTCCGGGTCGACGCCTACTACGAGCCGCCGGAGGACGACCGGACGTACCACCCGCCGCGGGTCGACGAGCGGACGGCGGTCGGGCGGACCTACGTCGAAGACGACTTCGAGTCGTTCGACTCCGGGACGCGGACCTTCGAGGACGTTGTGATACAGTACGACGCCGAGGACGCGAACGACTCGACCGATCCGGCCGAGTTCGACGTAGAGATCGCGGTCCGGCGCGCGAATTCGATATCGTAGAGACCGGGGCCGCAGGCCGCGTCAATGTCGCTTCAGTAACGCGGGTTCAGCTCCGGAGCGCCGCCATGGCTCGCGCTTCGGCCCCGGACGCTCGGTCCCACAGTATCAGTGCCGGCGGCAGCGCGACGACCGAAATAATGAACGAGTACGCGACGCTCAGCCCCATCAACAACCCGAAGTTACCCAGTACGGGCGTGATCGCGAGTGCCAGCGCTCCCGTGCCGAGCGACGTGGTAAGCATGCTTCCGAGGAGTGCCCCACCGGTGCCGGTCAGCGTCGTGCGGATCGCGTCGAGTGCGTCCCCTCGTCGGTCGTACTCGTCGACGAACCGTGCGGTGATATGTACCGAGTACGCGATCCCGAGCCCGACGCCGATCGACAGCAACGTCGCCGTAAGCGCGTTGAGAGCGAGGCCGAGCAGTCGCATCGTGCCTACGAGCGACGCCACTGAGACCAGAATCGGAAACACGTTCACGATCCCCAACAGGGGTTTCGACTCGAGCACCCCGTACACGATCATCAGGAACACGGCCGTGAGCAGCAGGGACAGCAGCAGTCCCTGAATCGCCGACTCGAAGATGATCCCCGAGATCGCGTCGAAGACGACGATGCTTCCCGTCGCAGTCGCCGCGTACCGGAACTCGGTCGCGAACTCTTGGCTCTGAGCAGTCACCACGGCCTGTTCGGCGTCCGATTGGACGCTGTAAACGACCTGCGTGCTGCGGCGGTCTTCGGTCAGGTACCGTTCCGCCCGATCGCCCGAAGACGAAGCTAACAGAACGCTGTACACCCGATCGAGGTTCCGGTCGGGAATCCCGTCGCCGTCCCGGTCGTTGCGCGCGACAAGCGCGGCGAACTCCGGATCGCGGTCGGCCCGATCCCGAATTACCGTCACGATGCTCTCCGCACGGACCTGGTTGTCGTCACCGAGGGCGAGCGTCTCGGGCGGGTCGTCGTTCGGCCGTACCAACCCTTCCAACGCGTCGTCGCGTTCCATCGGCCCCTCGACATATATCGTGATCGACTCGTCTTGATTCGTGGCGAACCGGTCCTCCAAGATGTCGAGCGTCGACGAGACGGTGTACTCGCCGGGGGCGAACGGTTCGGGGACGTACTGGACGTACGCGGGTTCCTCCTCCGGGGGAAGGAAGTCCTCCTGTGAGAACGAGGTGTCGACGCCGGTGCCGTACGCGGCCATACCGCCGCCGAACAGCAGAATGACGATGACGAGGAGGACCGGTGCGCGATCGCCGGCCGTTGCGAACACCGAGAGCAGCCGGCCGAGCGAGGACTCCTCGGAAGCGATCGGTTCCGAGTTGAACTCGGGAACGCCGAACCGCTCCCGGAGTCGGTCGACTTCGAGCTTCGCCGCGGGGAGGAACAGTCCGAAAATGAGGAACGTGAACACGATCCCGACCGCCGAGATGATGCCGAGGTTCCGAATCGGCGGAAGGTCCGACAGCGCGTTCGCGCCGAATCCGAACACCGCGGTCGCCGTGACGATGACGAACGCGATCATCAGCTGCCGCGTCGCGATCCGCATCGACGGGACCGCCTCGAGGCCGGTGACCGTCTCCTCGCGGTACCGGTTGATGATGTGAATCCCGAAGTCGACGCCGACAGCGAGGAGCAATACTGGCGTCGAAATCTGTTGTTGAGTGAACGGAATCCCCGAGAACCCGAGGAATCCGAACGTCCAGATCAGCGTCATCACCAGCGCCGAGAGCCCGAGCGCGAGATCGATCGGGTCCCGATAAGCGATGATGAGAAAGCCCAGCAGCAACACGGCGACGATCGGCATCACCAGTGCCAGCGAGTCGCCGATGATCTGGCCGGTCTCCGCGTTGATGATCCCGCTTCCGAACGCGCGGATATCGGCCGGCTCGTCCGCCGCCATCGTCTCGACGGTCGTCTGTACCGTCTGGAAGTCACCGTCGGAGAACCCCTGTGGTACGTCGTGAGTGATCACCGTCACCGAGGCGGACGCCGACGCCTCGTTCGGATTGAAGTCGTCGGACACGAGACGACTGAATCCCGGGCGTTCGTTTGCCGCCCGGATCGCCGCTCGGAGCTCGGTGTCGGTCGCCGTTCGGATCGCCCGCTGTTGCTCCGTCGGCGTCGTCGCGCTCGGGTCGAGCTGCTGTGCGACGAGGGTCGCCGGACCGTTCGCGGACGCCATCCGGAGCTCTTCGCGTTCGTCGACGCGTTCGAGCACGCGGAGGTTCGAGAGGAGGTCCGTTCGCGAGAGCACGTTCGTGCCGGTCTGAACGAGTTGCGTGGACTCGTCGTCGGGGGCGAACGGCGCCTCGAACTCCTCTTCAACGGCGTCGAGAGCGTTCTGTGCCGGAACGTCTTGGGTGAAGCTGTCGGTCGCGTCCGACTCGGTCGTGACCATCGTCATCCCGCCGGCGAACACCGCCGTGACGAGGAGGAAGGCGACGATGACCGCCCTTCGACGGACGACGACGATTTCGCTGAGCGCGATCGTCGCGTTTTCGATCCGATCGCCGAGCTGGCTCATCGGTCACTCCCTCCGACGGTAGTACACCGCGGCGCCGGCCACGACGACCAGAAGCACGACCGCGAGGGCCGGTAGCGGTAGCCCGCCGCCCTCCGACTCCGTCACGTCGACGGGGACGCGAACGGTGTCCGACAGCTGGCTGTTACCGTCGGCGTCGTCGTACCGGAAGTCGAACGAGATGGGGTACGTACTGCCGGGCGTCGCCGACCCGGTCGCGGACAGGTCGAACGTCATCGTCACGCTCTCGCCGGGCGCGATCGACTGCGCGTAGCCGGTGTCGGTGTCGCCGGTCGCGACCGGATCGTCGGCGAACAGCCGCGCCTCGACGTCGCTGACCTCCTCGTCGAGGTTGTTCGTCACCTCGACGGAGATGGTGCGCTCGCCGCCCGCCTGGATGGTCCGGTCCGCGACCGCGACGTCGAACCGATCGCGCTCGGGAGCGATGTCGAACAACAGCTCGAGATCTTGGTAACTGCGTCGCTCCATCTCGGCGTTACGGTACTGAACCGCCACGTCGGCGGTGCGCGCGACCGCTTCCGCCTCGCCACTCACCGCGAGCGGCAGTCGGAAGTCGGCGGAGGCGCCGGGTTCGAGCGTCCCGACGGCGACTGATTCCTCGACCGGAATCAGACTCGGCGATTCCTCGGCGTACTGAACGACGACGTTTCGCGCCGTCGCGGGGCCGTCGTTCGTCACCGTCCCGTAGACGTCTCCTTCCTCACCGACGCGGAGGTCCGCGCTCACGTTGCCGATCGAGAACCGTTGTTCGCCCTGGGGGCGGACTCCGAGCGAGATCGTCTCGTCGGTTCGCCTGATCCCGTCGGGGTCTTTGAACGCGACCCGTCCCGTGACCACGTACGACCGGACGGCCGAGTTGGGGGCGACTTCGACGTCGTAGGTGACCGCGGCCGTCTCGCCGGGCGCCAGCTCGGCGATTCGAGCCGTGCTCGACTGGGTACCGCCGAAGGTGAGCACCCCGGCGGCCGAGGTGAGTTGAACGTCCGCCTCGGTAGCCGGCTCCGACCCGGTGTTTTCGAGTTCGACCGTCAAAATCCCTGAGTCGGCGACCTGCGCGTCGGTCTCGACGCCGACGACGCGGAAGCGGGCGTCGTCGCGGACGCGCACGTCAACGTCGCGGGAGACCGTCACGGTCCGGCTCTCACCGGAGGAGATGTAGCCGTACGTGAGGTCGAGGTCGAGGGTGTACGTGCCGGGCTCGACATCCTGCGGCACGTTCAGGCTCACCGGTAGCTCGCCGGGCGCGTTCGTCGTCACGCTGCCGATCGACGTCTCGCCGGACTCGACGGAGAGCGGGCCGCTCGCCTCGACGTCGACGCGGACGTCGCGAGCGGTAGTGACGATTTCGCTGTTCGCGGCGTTCCCGAACCGGAAGTTCCCGTCGTTGGCGATCTGGAGGGTGACCTCGTTCGTCCGTCCCGGTACGAGGTTCGGGTTCGGCGCGAAGACGTCGAGGTCCGGCGATCCGCCGATATTACTCCCCGCTTGCGCGGGCGCGGTGCCGGCGACGCTCGCAGCAGCGCCGGCGGAGTCCGCGTCGGCGCCGGAGAGCGACGCCCCGACGGCGCCGACGCCGACGCCGCTCGCGACGAGCAGGACGCTCACGAGGACGACTGACAGCTGTCGCGTTCGCATGCGTTACCGCGCCTCGACGGTCGCGGCGGTCGAGTCGTTGGCGCTCCGCTGTCGGAGGGACTCCGGAGCGAGACTGGTCGGCGAGAGGAAACGGGCTCGTTGCACGTCTACGACTTAGCTCACGAATCAATAAACGTTTCTTTCGTGGAGTCGCATACACGGGTATGAAACAGAGAAACCGAGACGCGGGGCCCGGTCGAGGGCCGACTCGACAGGGGATGGCGTGACGCGCTTCTCCGACGAGGACCGCGAGCGCATCCGGGGCGAGCTGACCGAGGCGGGACACGAGCTGTTCGCGCTGCACGGCTTCGACCGCACGCGCGTGAGCGACGTGACGGACGCGGCGGGCATCGGTACGAGCACGTTCTACCAGTTCTTCGACTCGAAGGAGGAGCTGTACCTCGCGGTGTTGGTCGCCGAGCGCGAGCGCCTGTTCGACCAGCTCGAAGCGGCGGTCGCCGAGGCCGAGACCCCGCGGGCCGAGGCCGAGACGATCCTGCGGACGACCCTCGGACAGGTGCGGTCGAACCCCCTGATCCGGCGGCTGTTCGTCGACGGGGAGATCCGGCGCGTCGAGGCGCAGCTGGACGGGGCGAGCTACGGCGACGCGGGCGAGGGAGACGACGCCGGGGCCTGCGCCGCGGGCGGCGGCGAGGGCACAATCGGCGGCGGAGACGGCGACGCCGCGACCGGCTTCGGGCGGGTGCTCCCGCAGCCGGAGGAGTGGGTCACCCGCGACGACTTCCGGATCGACGACCCGGAGATCGTTCGCGGGCTCCTGCGGTCGCTACTCTTCGTCACGCAGGCGCGGGAGACGCCGGTCGTCCCGGACGGGACCTACGACGCGGTCGAGGAGACGCTGATTGAGACAGTCGTCGCCGGGCTGTTCGCGGGAGCGGATCCGACCGAGGAGTGACCGTCGCGGACTCCGAGACAGAAGAGGGACGCTCGCGATCCGACCCGACGAGTCCCGTCGCTCGCGGACGCGCCCACCCTGCTTTTCACCTCACCACAAAAATCGAGACGAGCCCCGAATTCGAAAACAGCCGGTATACCGCCTCTCGCGCCGATTGTGAAGTCTTCACACACTCCGGTATACACACAAAGTATTTATAAGAACCGTCACATGGTTTTCATGCCCCTATCCCCGAACGCGGCAGAAGCGAGTAATCCGTGGCACACTTCACCCGTCTCACAATGCGATCGCGATACGAGACGGCAGTGTCGAGGACAAAGCTGCTGGCGCACTCGGACGCAGACAAGACAACAAACAATGACAAACGACAATAACACACGCACGAAGGCCAACGCGGTCTTCTTCAGCGTCATCATGGTGCTTTCCATGGTGGCCGTTGGATTCGCAGCTGCGCCTGCAGCTGCGGTCGGAGATGCTGACATCAGTGGCAGCATCGATTCCAACACCGAAGTTGCACAAGAGGTAGTGACACACGACTATTCCATTACAGTTAATACAACCAATCTTACTGCTTCCGACAACGGAAGCATCGCATTCGGTAGCCTCGGCTCTGGTAGCCCGGATAGCGTAACCGTTGATAGCGGCCCCGCCTCGGTAACTGGCACTGGTCCTATCAATCTGGATTCCGGTGCATCCGGTGAAGTGACTGTGACCGGTACTGTCACCATTGACTGGACCAGTCAGTCGACGGGTACTACCGTCACTCCTACTGCGACAATCACCGACTCCGGTGATTCCACTACTGGAGTGACTGATCTGACCCAGATTAGCATCGTTGATGCACGCCCTGACTCCACGGACGCAACAAAGAACGTGGATGACGGCGCAACAATCTATCAAGGTGAGGAAGTCAACTTCGTTGGCAATCTCTCCGGCCAGTCCGAGCTGATCGGCCTTGCTGGTGACGCCGAGAACCAGCAGCTCTCGGAGAACGTCGATAGCGATCAGACGCTTGGTCGCTACGGAATCGACGGTGACGGCAATAGCAACGGTATTGTTACCGTTGCTCAGCCGAGCATCTTTGATGCTGAAGTCCAGCTGGATAACGGTGAGGATATCTCCGGTTCGAGCGTTTCTACTGGAGATGCTGACAGCCTCTCGGTGTTAGCTGACTTCAATTTCGCGGGTGCTGAGCCGATTGAAGTAACGATTGAGGACCCGTCCGGGACAGATATTACCGACGAAGTGACCACCAACGGTAAGCTCATTACGCAAGACGAGGGGACGATCGAAATCGATCTCCAGAATGAAGACGCTGGTGAATACACGGTCATCCTGGAGGGTGAAGACGATCTTGACACTACGTCCGAAGAGCTGACGTTCACGCTCTCGTCGGATACTGACCTCTCCCTGGAAACCACGGAAGACAGTGTCACCCGCGGTACCAACGCTGAGTACACCCTCAGCGGCGGTACCTCCGGCCAGACGCACGTCGTTGCCGTTGAGGCCAGCGACTTCCGTGACACCTTCGATTCGGCTAGCAACCCCACCGTCTTCCGTAACACCGGTGACACGAACGAGGTTGGGTTCACTAATGGGACCGACACCGATACGAACCCGAACAACCTAGACGGAGACATCACGCACGCGTACGCTATTGTCGAGATGGATGGTTCCCAGGCAGTTGGGACTCTCCGGACCGACGCTCTTGATGCCACTTCGGTTACGATTGACGGTTACGCGACTGGCGTCACTCCGGCTCAGTTAGACGACACCAGTACCAGCTCGGAAACTGACACGGACCTCACTGTTGAGGAGGGCGAGCTTACGGCAGATAGCCCGAGTGGTACGTACACCATCGGCTCCGAAGCTGATGTCAACGGTACTGCAACAGGCATCGACGCGGTCGATGTCTACGTCCGTGACAACAACGAGTGGCAGCTCCTGATCAACGAGATCGATGTCGACTCGGACGATACGTACGAACTGGAGGATGTCGTCCTGTCAGATAGCGGCGACTCCAACATCGAATCTCCGGGTGCATCCATCCTCGGTCAGGCTGGTACGTACCGGTACGGGGTTATCGACAGTGCTGAGTCTGTCAGCGGCGATAGCCAGATCAACACGTCGGCGTTCAGTAGCGCCACCACGACCACGCAGAGCATTCGCACGGTCGAAGGTGAACTGAACGCTGAACTTGAGACGGTCAACGGTCAGATCAACTACGACATCGACGATCAGACGGACATTACTGGTACTGCTGAAGGCCAGAGTTCGGAGGGCATCTCCCTCGTCTTCGTCGACTCGCGTGGTGGCTTCGCCGTTCGGAACGTTGACGTTGATAGTGACGGCACTATCGACGAAGAGGACTTCAATATCCCGCAGACGGTGAGTGGCACTCAGTTAGCTGAAGGCACGGTTACCGCACACTTCATTTCGCCTGGCCGCGACGGGAACATCGGTGACGGTGACATCCCCGGCCAGAGCGGCGACAGTGTGCCCGCCTTCGAGTCCTGGCTCAGTAACAACGTCAGTACCAATCTGAACGCGGAGCAGGTCCGTGAACGGGTCGTTGCTGAGACGACTGAGGACACGGCTAGCGACGACCTGATGGTCACGCAGTCGTTCCGCTACGCTGAGAGTCAGACGACAATCGACTCGGTCTACCCCGAAGAGGCTCAGGCTGACGGCGTCAACCCGGTCGCGACCGGTGAGACGATGGTCGTCGAAGGTACGACCAACCTGCGCCCCGACGACGGGTCGATCACCCTCGAGGTTCTGAACGAGGACGGCGAATCGCTCCAGATCTCGAGCACCGATTCGTGGGAGACTAGTGGCCAGTGGAGCGCCACGGTCGACACGTCTGACCTCGAACCCGGTACGTACACCGTGCTGTCCGACGACGGTACGAACACGGACCGCGCCGAGGTCGAAATCGTCGAAGAGCGCCAGACTGACGACGGCGACGACGGCGAGGACGGTGACGACGGTTCCACCGACGGTGACGACGGTTCCACCGACGGTGACGACGGTGGCTCCGACGGTGACGACGGTGGCTCCGACGGTGACGACGGCGGTGACGGTGGCACGGACGACAGCACGCCCGGCTTCGGCGCGCTCGTCGCTCTGGTCGCCCTCATCGCGGCCGCCCTGCTCGCGACCCGTCGCGACAACTAACGCCGACTAATCACCGAACGGCTCTCCCGTTCGGCCCACGCGGTTCGCGGTTCCATTTTTTCGTGCGTCTCGACGCTTCGAGAGCGACCCGTCTCGCGGTCGCGTCAAACGGTTGGGCTGTCGAAGCGCTCCGAGAAATCGTCCGCTCTCGCTACGATGGGTAGCGAGTCTCCGCTTCGACTCTTACACTGCGGTCAGTCCGTCGCTTCCGAGAGAATTCGCGAGTAGAGGTCGTCGGCGATCCAGAACCCGGCGTCGCGAAGCGCGTCGAGTTCCGCCTCGATATCTACGGTTCCGTCGTCGGCTCCGCGGAGCAGAATCCCGATCACGCCCGTGATTGTCAGATCGTGTCTTCGAGCCACACGCCGGCCGTCCGCTTCGTCGATGAGCACGAGGTCCGCGTCGTTCTCGATCGCGTGGCAGATCGCGGCCGTTTCGCCGCGGTCCAGTTCGCGAAGCACCTCGGTGAACAGCGCCGACTGTTCGACCGCCACGACGGTGAGAAACTCTCGGTCGCGCAACTCGCGAAGCGAATCGGTCCCTTCGGTTCCGTCGACAAGTTCGTCCCAGACCTGGCTCGGAACGGTGACGCTGGAGAACTAGGATTCGAGCAGATCGAGCCGGTCGATGAGCGCGAGATTCAGCAGCGGAGAGGTGTCGGAGACGACGAGTTCACCGTCGGGCATAGTCGAAGTCCTCGGACAGTTCGGCGTCGGTGTAGTGACGCGGAACGGTCCGGTCACCGAGGAGATCGTGGAATTCCCGGGTGGACAGCTCCGCTAACGCCCGCGCCTTCCCGAACGATAGGACGCCGCGGGCGTACAGCGACACCGCCAGCTCCGTTTTCAGGGCCTGTGGGCGCTCCCCCTCGGGGAGCCGCAGCGCCTCGTACACCTCGTCGTCGATCTCGATAGTGGTCATGGCTGACTGGAGAGCGACACGCGTATTGAGCCTTTTGTCGCTGCTGTGACGGCGACGCCATATGTCGTGAGTTCGTACTGCAACGGTTCGGCGGTTCCCTAAAAGATCGACGCCGGGACGTGCGCCGGGCGAATTCAACGGTCACTCGGGTTCGCGTGTCCCCTGCGGTGTTCCGTGGCCTGTTCACAATCAGCCAATAGAGCGTCTGCAGCGACCGTTCTCGAAACCCCGTCACAGAAAGTATTTACCCGCGACAACGGTAGAACAGGATAGTCATGGACACACGTCTCACCCTCGCGGCGGTCCTCCTCGTCGGTGTCGCGGGGATCGCCGCGCCGCTCGCCGCCCCCGCGGCGGCGCAGTCCGAGCCCGCCGTCGGCTTCGGCGACGCTCGGACGACGGTGGCGCAGGGTGACGTCGCGACGATCGACCTCCAGCTGCGCAACGCCGACCGAGCCACCCTCCAGATCAACGCGGCCAGCCTGCCGTACCGGGCGACGCTCCGCATGCACGACGGCGATGGCGACGGGACCGTCCGCGTCCGCGCCAACACCTTCCACGGGGAGGGCGTCGACGACGACGAGCGATTCACCGCGGCCGGCGACGCGGACGAGGCCCGGCTCCTCGCCGAGGCGAACCCGCCGGAGGGGGCCGTCCTCGACACCGGGCGTTACAACCTGATCGTCTCGACCGCCGAGACGAGCGTCGCAGCCGTGCTCGCTGTCGAGGAACCGACCCCGGGTGGCAGCAACGCGACCGTCGTCGCCCCGGACGCCGCGCCCGACGCGGGAGCGAGCGACTCCGAAACGACGACGGACGGCTCTGGTGACGCGAGCGCGGACGGCGTGACGATCGAGGCGAACGCGGCCGAGCCCCTCTCCGCCGCCCGCAGCGACCGGGTTCTGACTGAGTTCGCCGTCGGCGGGATCGGCGGGATCCTCGAATCGCCCGCGCCCGCGAGCAACCTCGTGTTCGTCGACGACAGCGCTCCCGGCGCGCGGACGACCCACGCGCTTGGGACGACTCCCGAAGATGACGTCTCGGTGCGGGCGGTGACGATCGACTACGGCGTCGACGACGGCGCGCCGCCGCGGACCGTCCACCAGTTCTCCCGAGACGACATCGAGGCGATCGGGGTCGACGAGACGGGCGACGGCTACGTGGACCGCTCGGCGGGGATCGCGATCCAGAACATCCGGACGAGCACCGACGGTCACGTGACGCTCACGTTCGACCGGCCGATCCCCGTCGCGAGCAACCAGACGTTCCGGCTGGCCTACGCGATGGAGAACCCCGAGGTCACCGGGCCACAGGCCGTGAGCGTCGCGCTCGACGGCGAGCGGACCACCCATCGCGAGCGCGGGACCGTGCTGTACGGGCCCGCGGGCCAGGGCACGCTCGGGTACGGCGTCGATCTCCGCCTGACGGCGGCGAACGGCGAGGGACCGACCGCGCCGCTCGCGGCGGTCGAGACCGCGTACGACGCGGACGCCGGCGGGCTCGTCGCGATGGTCGACACGGACGCGCTCGCGACCGAGGAGTACGCCGTGGAGCTGACCGTCGGCGAGGCCGCCCCGGAGCCGGTGCCGCGCGTCTCGCTGCGCGAGCCGTTCGCCGTCGTCGAGCCCGACGCCGAGTTCACGGACCGGTCCGTGGGCGACGACTCGCAGCTCTCCGTGACCGCGGACACCAACCTCGCGCCGGAGGGCTCGGTCATCGTCCGCGTGGAGGCCGACGAGTCGGGCGGCGGCATCAGTCAGGTCCTCAACTGCGTGGCCACGGTGGAGTCCGACGGGTCGGTCAGCTGCGAGTTCGATCTCTCGAAGTCAGCGAGCGACTTCGACATCGAGGTCTCGATTAAGCGTGATGGCTCCGTCATCGCCGGGCCGGTCGAGTACAACTAGCCGGATACGGCGTCCTGATTTCGCCGTCCGTCGCTTCGGTTCGGCCGAGATCGCTTCGGCGCTCCTGCGTCAGCACTTTTCGGGACGGACACGGTGATCGTCGCGAGGAGGGGGGCGGTCGTTTCGTGACAGTCGCCGTGGGGACGCGCTACACCCGGTGTCCGAGCAGATACGTCGCTCCCACGACGACGACACCGCCGAGCGCCTCGCGGGTTCGGATCGGAACGAGCGCGGGGCCGCCCTGCTCCGTCGACTCCTCGTCACCGTCCGTCGGCGCGTCGCCGCCGCCGGTCGCCGCGCTCACGACGCCGCTCGACTCGTCGTCCGATCCGGACTCGTCCCCGGCGTTTCCGTCGCCTTCGGTTCCGTTAACGGCGGACGCGTCCGTCGCTCCCTCCTCGTCGGACTCGGCTGAGGTACTGACCGCCGGCGTGATCGACCGGGAGTACTGTCCGTGATCGTACGCGACGATGAGATTGACGACCGTTTCGTCGGGCACGGCCGCGAGCGTGCGGTCGAACTCGACGGTCGTCGTAGTGGGCGCGCCCGCCTCGTAGACCCGAGCGATGTCGAGCCGCTCGCCGGACCGCGTGTCGATCGATTCCAGCGTCACGCGGTTGATCCGCGCCTCCGAGACGTTCCCGGCGACCCGGACCGTCTCGGCGGTCGCGTTGGTCGCGTTCTCCGTGACCGACACGCGCGGGGTCGGGTCGTACTCGACGGTGAACGTCCGCTCCTGAACGTTGCCGGCGGAGTCCTCGGCGACGAGGCGGAACTCGTTGTCGTCGTTGTCGTCGTAGAGGTCGATCGCCGCGTCGAACTCGTACGAGAGCCGCTCCGGGTCCGGCTCGGGGTCGCTACCGGTCAACAGGACCCGCGACGCGTTGTTGCTGGTGCGGTTGATCGCCACCCGGTGGAGCTTCGTCTCGTCGCGGACCGTCCCGCGGACGCGAACCGAGTCGGTGTAGCTCTCGTTCGGCGCGTCGAGGGTGACGACCGGGTCCGTCGCGTCGTCGACGACGAGCCGGAACGAGTCCTCGTTCGTCCGGCCGTTCGAGTCGGTGTACCGGGCGACGATCTCGTTCGTCCCGTTACCGAGCAGCAGGTCCTGCGAGAACGAGTCGCCCGGGTCCGAGATGCGGTGCAGCTCTCGGTCGGTCCGGGTTGTCTGGTTTGAGACGTTATAGACGTGCGTTCGCTCGATCCGGATCCGCTCGACGTCCGACGCCGTGTGGAGCGTACCGGCCAGCGTCACCTGGCCGCCGGAGACGTTGGTCTCGTTGTCCGGACCGCCGAGGACGCTCGTGGAGAACGGGGAGCTGTAGCTGACCCGCGGCGCGGCGGTGTGTTTCGTCAGCGTCGTCTCGAAGGAGGTCACGCCGTCGCCTCTCGCGATCACCTCGACCGCGTTCTCGTTCGGGTCGAGGTCGAGATCGACGCGCCGATCGAACGACCGAGATTCGGGTCGGTAAGAGTGACGGATCTCCCCGTCGACGCGGATCTCGATCAGGTCGATCGTCGCGTTCGAGCTGACGCTGACGTTCACCGTCGGATCCGCCATGACGACGAGCTCGCCGCCGTCGACGAGCGGCTCGCCGTCGACCGTCGCGTCGATCGTCGGCGCCGTCTGCGCCGTCGCGGGTCCCGTTCCGACGCCGACACCGACGAGCGAGAGACAGAGGGCGAGACAGAGGGCGGTACGGAGCGCGCGGTGCGACGGTGTCGTGTCCGGGATCATGTGAAGCGAGTCGCCGGATCGGGTCGGTTGCGTCCGATTCGGCCTGTACACGCGGTCGGTCGCCTCGTCGACGGTTAACTGTAGTGCGCCAGTTATCGAACCCGATATCTGAACGCGCCCCGAGCGCGGGATCGTCGGCGACGGTGTACCCGACGACTCGAAGCGGGCCCGGACCGTCGCCCGCGGAACCGCTCAGTCCTCCGCGCCGTCACCCGCGGCGCGGGCGTTCTCCCCGATCGGATCGCTCTCCCAGTAGGCGTGGTCGTCGTCCGCGCGGAAACACGTCGCCGAGCGCCGCTCGCCGACGTCGTACGCCGGCGGCGCCGACTCGCGACAGGCCGCCCGCGCCTCCGGACACCGCGTGTGGAACCGGCAGCCGGCGGGCGGATTCCGGGGCGAGGGCACGTCGCCGCGAAGTGTCTCGAACCCCTCGTCGCGGTCATCGGTCGTCACCCGCGGGACGCTCGACAGCAGCGCCCGCGTGTACGGGTGCGCCGGGTCCGCGAAGAGCTCGTCGACCGGTCCCGTCTCGACGATCTCGCCGAGGTACATGACGGCGACGCGATCGCAGATGTGGCGCACGACGCTCAGGTTATGCGCGATGAAGAGGTACGTGAGCCCGAACTCATCCTGGAGGTCGTCGAGCAGGTTGAGGATCTGCGCCTGCACCGACACGTCGAGCGCCGAGACGGGCTCGTCGAGGACGATAAACTCCGGGTCGACGGCGAGCGCCCGCGCGATCCCGATCCGCTGGCGCTGCCCGCCGGAGAACTCGTGCGGGTAGCGGTCGATCTGGTCGGCCGAGAGCCCGACGCGTTCGAGCAGGCTCCCGGCGCGAGCCCGGCGGATCTGTCGGTCGGAGGCGTCGACGGAGACCGTCACGACGACGCCGTCCTCGATCGACTCGACGGTCGTTCCGAGCAGGTCGGGCTCCCGGTCGATCTCGGCGACGATCCCCTCCTCGGCCTCGCGGACGGTGACGGCGACCCGCGCGACCCTCTGTTCGGCGTCGACGACGCGATCGACGTCGTCGTCGACGCGAACCGCGACGTCCCCGGCGCTGAGGGAGTCGCCCTCGACGGTCACGTCGGCGACCGCCTCGACGGTCGGATCGCTCCGCGGGAGCCCGTGGATCCGGAGCCCCTCGGTAACGATGTCGCCGGCGGTCATACGCGGGTCGAGACTGGAGAACGGGTCCTGAAAGACGATCTGCGCGCGCTTGCGGAACTCCGTCAGCTCCGCGTCGGTCAGCTCCGACAGGTCTCGTCCGTCGAAGGCGACCCGGCCCTCGGTGGCCTCGCGCAGGCGGAGCACGGTCTCGCCCGTGGTCGACTTGCCGCAGCCGGACTCGCCGACGAGCCCGAGCGTCTCGCCCTCCGCGACCTCGAAGGAGACGCCGTCGACGGCCTTCACGCTCTCCGCCTCCGCGCCGAGCAGCCGGTCGAGCAGCGACCGTTCGTCCGCGTAGTACTTCCGGAGCCCCTCGACGGCGAGGAGGGGAGCGTCGGGAGCGTCGCTCACTCCGCGTCACCCCCGAAGTGGTCCTCGGGGAGCGCCTCGCTCGGGTCGTAGGGGCGGTCCGCGAGGACGCATTTCGCCCCGTGTTCGGCGTCGGCGTCCACGACGCGCTCGGCGGGCTTCTCCAGACACGACTCCATCGCCTTCGGGCAGCGGTCGGCGAAGTAACACCGGTCGTCCATCTCGGCGTCGATCAGGCCGGGGACGTTGCCCTCGATCGGTTGGAGCCGCGGCCGCGGGTCCTCCAGGTCGGGGATCGACCCCAGGAGGCCCTCCGTGTACGGGTGGACGGAGTCGTCGAACACGGCGTCGAGCGTCCCGCGCTCCACGACCTCGCCGGCGTACATCACGCAGACCCGGTCGCACATCTCCGCGATGACGCCGAGGTCGTGGGTAATGAGAACAATGCTCATCCCGCGCTCCGCCTGGACCTCCCGCAGGAGGTTGAGGATCTGCGCCTGGATCGTCACGTCGAGCGCGGTCGTCGGCTCGTCCGCGATCAGCACGTCGGGCTCGCCGGCCAGCGCCTGCGCGATCATGGCGCGCTGGAGCATCCCGCCGGAGAACTCGCCGGGGTACTCGTCGACGCGCTCGGCGGGGTCGGGGATCCCGACCCGTTCGAGCAGTTCGACGGCGCGCTCGGTGCTCTCGTCGCTGGTGTAGCCGCGGCCGGGGACGATCCCGTCGATGAGGTACTGCCCGAGCCCGTACCCCTGCGTCCGCGACCGCGTCGACCGCGGGTTCGCGTTCGCGCGCCGCTGGACCTCGACCGCCTCGGCGATCTGCTCGCCGACCGTGATCGAGGGGTTGAAGCTGCTCATCGGGTCCTGGAAGATGGTGCTGAACGACGGGCCGCGGAGCGACC
The DNA here is from genome assembly GCF_001261915.1 of Halorubrum sp. SD626R. Classification (GTDB taxonomy): domain Archaea; phylum Halobacteriota; class Halobacteria; order Halobacteriales; family Haloferacaceae; genus Halorubrum. Next base: position 24,315 of record NZ_CVRT01000047.1, on the reverse strand, counting down.
GCCGGACGCGCGGCGGCACCGTCCGGAGGTCGACGTGGTCGCCGTCGACGCCGACCGCGTCGTCCGCGCGGAACTCGTCGGCGAGGTCGGGGTCTCGGTACCAGATCTCGCCCTCCGTGATCCGCCCCGGCGACTCGACGAGGTCGATGAGCGACAGCGCGGTCACCGACTTCCCGGAGCCGGACTCGCCGACGATGCCGAGGATCTCGTTGTCACGGAGGTCGAACGAGACCGACTCGACGGCGTTGACCTGCCCCTCCTCGGTGAAAAAACGGGTCGAGAGGTCCTCGACCGAGAGCACGTCGTCGCTCCGGAGCGCGGGGGCGGCCCGCGCGCCGCGGCTCATGCCGCACCTCCTTCGCCCTCGATGCCCGGGTCGAGCGAGTCGCGGAGCCAGTCGCCGAGGAGGTTGATCCCGATCACGGAGAACATGATAGCGAGGCCGGGAAGCGACGCGATCCACCACTGTCCCGACGAGATGTAGTCGCGCCCCTGCGCGATGTCGAAGCCCCACGAGAGCGTCGTCCCGGAGAAACCGAGGAACGACAGGGAGCTCTCCAGGAGGATGATCGCCGCCACCTGCACGGTACCGAGGACGATGATCGGAGTGATCGCGTTCGGGAGGACGTGGTTCCAGATGATCGCGGTGTCGTCGGCGCCGAGCGCTCGGGAGGCCTTGACGTACTCCTGCCCGCGTAAGGAGAGCGCCTCCCCGCGGGCGACGCGGGCGAACCACACCCAGTTGACGAGGCCGACGACGAGCACCACGGTGATCGGGAGCACGAAGCTCTCCGGCATCCCGGGCGCGAGCCCGGCGACGACGAAGGGGTCGGGGACGTTGACCGCCGCGCGCCCCCAGAGCCCGATGAGCGCGACGGCCAACACGAGCGAGGGGAACGCGAGGCTCACGTCGGCGATCCGCATCAGGACGTCGTCGACGTTCCCGCGGTGGTACCCCGCGAACAGCCCGACCGGGACGCCGACGAGCCCCGCGAGGAGCGTCCCGAGCACGCCGACGACCAGCGAGGTCCGGGCGCCGTAGACGATCCGCGAGAGCATGTCGCGGCCGAGGCTGTCGGTGCCGAGCGGGTGCGCCGCGTCGGGGGTGACCTCGACGGTCTCCGTCACCGTCTGTATCTCCCCGTCGACCATCTGCGAGGTCGTCCGCTCTGTGGTCTCGCTGAAGCCGAGCGGGGGGAGCTCGCTCTGGTCGAGCTGCTGTTCGGTGGGGTCGTGCGGCGCGATAAAGGGCGCGAACGCGGCGGTAACGAGGATCCCGACCACGAGCACCAGGCCGATCTTCGCGAGCGCGCTGTTCCTGAACTCCGTCTTGAGATTGCGGATGACACGTGCGGAAACCATCAGTCGTTCACCACTTGGGGGTCGAGGTACGCGTAGACGGCGTCGACGAGGACGTTCACGAAGACGAAGCTGGTGCCGATGACGATGAGGCTCCCCTGTAACACCGGCCAGTCGCGGGTGTTGATGCTCTCGATGACGAGGGTGCCGAGCCCCGGCCACGAGAACACCGCCTCGGTGATGACCGCGCCGCCGATCAGCGTGCCGAGCTGGAGCCCGAGCACCGTGATGACCGGGATGAGCGTGTTCCGGAGCGCGTGCTTGTACCGGACCAGCGTCTGCGGGAGCCCCTTCGCCTGCGCGGCCTGGACGTACCCCTTGCTGAGCTCGTCCAACATCCCGGAGCGGGTGAGCCGCGTGATGAGCGCCATGAAGTACGTCCCCAGCGCGATCGCGGGGAGCGTGATGTACGCGAGCCACGCGAGCAGCGTGCCGACGAACGGCTCGGCCCCGATCAGCGACAGCGCCACGTCGCCGACGTCGACCCCGCGGCCGCTGGTGTTGAAGACGTCGAACTCCACCGCGAAGACCAGGATGAGCATGATCCCGAGCCAGAAGTTCGGCGTGCTGATCCCGCCGAGCGAGAGCAGCGTCGCGCCGTAGTCGACCGGCTCGTTGCGCCGGGTCGCGCTGAGCACGCCGAGCGGGATCGAGAGGACGATGGCGACGACGCTCGCGGCGAGCGCGAGCTCCACCGTCGCGGGCAGCCGCGCGAACACGAGCCCGGCGACCTCCTGTCCGCGGATGTACGAAAATCCCATGTCACCGCGGAGCAGGTCGGAGACGTACTGCCCGTACTGGACGTACAGCGGCTGGTCTAAGCCGAGCTCCGCGGCGATCGCCTGTCGGGTCTCCTGGTCCGCGTCGAGCGGTGCGACCGCGTTGATAGCGCTGCCCGGCGTGACGAACCGGAGGGCGAACACGACGGTGACGACCCCCCAGACGACGCCGAGCCCCTGGAGGCTGCGTTTGAGTACGAATCTACCGAATGACATTGATGGCTGTCTGCGGGGGTCGACTCGCGTTACTGCCGGGTGGCCGTGTCGGGATCGATGAACTCGTCGGCCCGCGGCTCCCACGAGATGTCGCTGGAGACGCCGTAGACGCTGAACTGCTGGTGCATGAACACCCACGGAGCGAGGTCGTGGGCCAGCCGGTTCGCCTCCTGGAGGATGTCGACGCGCTCGTCCGGGTCCTGCGTCGCCTCGGCGTCGGCGAGCAGCCCGTCGAGCTCCTCGTTTTCCAGTACCGTGAGCGCGCCCTCGGAGGAGAGCAGGGGCGTCAGCGTCTGACTCCCGTCGAACTCGCCGTTCCCCCACCCGAGGAGGTTGAACCGCGGCCGGTCCTCGATGTTCGGGGCGGTCACGTCCTGCACGAGCGAGGAGAACTCCCGCTGTTCGAGTTCACAGGAGACGTTCGACAGCGAGTCGATCTGGCTCGCCGCGGCCTGCGCGATCTCCACGTCGCCGAGGTAGCGGCCGATCGGCGTCTCCAGCGTGATCTCGACGCCGGCGTGGCCGGACTCCTCGACCAGCCGCTCCGCCTCGTCCGGGTCGTACGGGTACGGCTCAATCTCCGGGTCGTGACCGACGTGTCCTTCGAGGGTCGGCTGGGCGGTGATCGAGCCGAACCCGTTGAGGACGTCCTCGACGATGCTCTCGACGTCGACGGCGTAGTTCATCGCCTGTCGGAACTGCTGGCTGGAGAACGGCTCCACGTCGTAGCGCATCTGCAGGAAGATGATCCGCGCGCTCGCCACGGAGTTGATCCCGGCGACGTCGGAACTCTCGACGCGGGAGACCTCCTGGGGCGGGACGTTGGTCACGATGTCCGACTCCTCGGCGAGCAGGCGGTTCACGCGCGTGCTCGACTCGCTGGAGGCCCCCATCGTGAGCTCGTCGACCGGGTTCGCCTCGCCCCAGTACTCCTCGTTGGGCTCGTAGGCGACCTGGTTCCCCGAGTCGTACTCGGTGACGACGAACGGGCCGGTGCCGTTGGTGTTCTGGTTGATGTAGTTGCCGTCGTTCTCCTCGACCCACGACCGCTGCATGATCGGGCCGTTGGTCGCGAACAGCTGGAACGCGATGGGGTTGTACGAGGCGAAGTCGACGACGACCTCCCCGTCGCCCGGAACGACCTCGTCGATGGTGCCCAGGTCGTTCGACTGCGGGCTGACGATCCCGACGTCGTCGAAGACGATCCGCCGGATGCTGAACGCCACGTCTTCCGCCGTCAGCGGGTCGCCGTTGTGGAAGGTCACGCCCTCGCGGAGGACGAACCGGACGTTGCCGTCCTCGGTGCGCTCCCAGTCGGTGGCGAGCCCCTCGATGATGCCGCCCTCCTTGTCGCGGTCGAGCAGGCCCTCGTACACCTGGCCGACGATGATCTCCGTGTTCGTCTCCGCGTGGTCCTGCGGGTCGAGCCCGGAGTCCATCTGGCCCATGGTGACACCGATCTCGAAGGAGTCGCCGTCGCCGCCGTCCGATCCGTCACCGCCGTCTTCCCCGTCCGATCCGTCCGATCCGTCGCTGCCGTCGGAACCGTCGCTCCCCGAGCAGCCGGCGAGGCCGACCGCTGCCGCGGTGCCGGCGTAGGCGAGCATCGTCCGCCTGTTGACGCGATCGACGCTGTCAGGACTCATAGGGTATCACATACCAGGGAGCGTTATGAACCTAACGACGCGAACGCGCTCCGTGGCCCTCACGGCTCCCGATTTCCGGCGGGACGACCGGACAGCTGTTCTCGAGGCAGCGGCCGGACAGCTATTTCAGAGTCGGGCGGATCCACAGTGACATGGGACGGACCGATCCGGGCGAGCGCTGGGGAGACGTGGTCGCCGACACCGACGCGACGGCGACGGAGTACCGCGACCGGGGGTGGACGGCGGTCGCCGCTCACCCCGGCGACGTGAATACGGTCGCCGACGCGGCGCGGGTCGACGTGTTGCTGCCGGGGCCCGAGTTCGAAGCGGCGAACGAGGTCGTCGGCGACGCCGACATCGACGCGGTCCGGGTGTACGCCGCCGCGGCGGCGGGCGTCGAGTACCGGCTCGTCGTCGCGGAGGACGGGGACGCCGAGGTCGCCGTCTGCGTGCCGACGTACCTCGGCGCCGGCGAATTGGAGGGGCTCCGCGCGGCGGCCGACGCGGCCGGCGCCCTCACGGTCCGGCTCCGCCCGCTCGACGACCGGGATGTCGTCGAGATCGACGTGACCGAACCGACGGTCTTCCTCGACGCGACCGCGGGCGCCTGAGGCCGCCGTCGTCAACCACACGCGTGCGCATCTGACGCGGAGAACACTTCGACGTATTCATACTTGTGCGATCACGATCATCCGTATGAACCGAGCAGAGAAGGCGGCCCTCCAGCTGCAGGCGGTCGCCGTGCTGCGAATGTTGAAGCAGACGCGCACGTACGAGGAGCTCTCCGCGGTGACCGGCCTCCCGTCGGGCGACCTGAACCGGTACGTGAACGGGCACGTGCTCCCCGGCGCCGACCGGGCGAGCGAGGTCGTCGAGGCGGTGGGGCGCGAGGCGCTCGCCGACGAGCTGATCGCTCGCGTCGAGTTCGACGACGAGGGGTACGTCGACAACTCCGGCGTCGTCTTCGACCAGTCGTTCCTCGACCTGGTCGCGCCCGTCGCCGCGGAGACGTTCGCCTTCGAGTCGCCCGACGTCGTCCTCACCGCCGCCACCGACGGGATCACCCTCGGCGCGGCGATGGCCTCCTTCTTCGACGCGCGCCTCGCGTACGCCAAGAAGTCGAAGGAGACCGCCGTCGAGGAGTTCATCGAGTCGCGCCAGCGGCTCGCCTCCGGGATCGAACTCACCTACTACCTGCCCGCCAGCGCTATCGACGCCGGCGACACCGTCCTCGTCGTCGACGACCTGATCCGGTCCGGCGAGACCCAGGAGCTCCTCCTCGACATCGCCCTCCAGGCCGACGCCGACGTCACCGGCGTGTTCACCCTCATCGCCGTCGGCGACGAGGGGATGGAGCGCGCGCGGGAGATCACGGACGCCCCGGTCGGCGCGCTGACGACGTTCGAGTAGGCACGTTCGACCAGTATTTTTCGGTTTACCGGGTGAGAAGTCGCCAAAATATACATGTTAGTGGATACATCTCGGTTTCGTTCAGCAAGGCTTATGTGGAGATACTGACGAGCCATGTCCGTACATGGGCCTTTCAGACGCGCTGGCGGCGCGGTTCGACGTGGAGTCGCACGGGTCGGACGTCCGGACCGAGGTGATCGCCGGGCTCACGACGTTCCTCGCGATGTCGTACATCATCGTGGTCAACCCCACGATCCTCTCGAACGCGATCCAGATAGAGGGGTACAGCCAGGGAGAGGTGATCCAGATGATCGCCATCGCCACGGTGCTCTCCTCCGCGGTGGCGACGCTGGTGATGGCGTTTTACGCCAACCGGCCGTTCGGGCTCGCGCCCGGACTCGGCCTCAACGCCTTCTTCGCGTTCACCGTCGTGTTGGGGCTCGGCATCCGGTGGCAGACGGCGCTGGCCGCCGTCTTCGTCGAGGGCGTGCTGTTCATGTTGCTCACCGCGGTCGGCGCCCGCGAGTACGTCATCCGGCTGTTCCCCGAGCCGGTCAAGCGGTCGGTCGGGGCCGGGATCGGACTCTTCCTGCTGTTCATCGGGTTCCAAGAGCTCCAGCTCGTCGTCAACGACGACGCGACGCTCGTCGCGCTCGGGAACGTCTTCGCGAACCCGTGGGCGATCCTCGGCGTGCTCGGCCTCGTGTTGACGTTCGTGCTGTGGGCGCGGAACGTGACGGGAGCGATCATCGTCGGCGTCCTCACCACCGCGCTCGCGGGGTGGGCGCTCACCCTCGGCGGCGTGTTCGCCCGCGGGACGGTCACGCCCGAGTCGCTCCCCTCCGCGCAGTACGACATCACGCCGCTGGCGGGCGCGTTCGTCGAGGGGCTCTCCGGTATCGACCCGCTCACGTTCGTCCTGGTCGTGTTCACGTTCTTCTTCGTCGACTTCTTCGACACCGCGGGGACGCTCATCGGCGTCTCGCAGTTCGGCGACTTCCTCGACGACGACGGCGACCTCCCCGACATGGACCGGCCGCTGATGGCCGACGCGGTCGGGACCACGTTCGGCGCGGTGCTCGGTACCTCGACCGTGACGACGTACATCGAGTCGTCGACCGGCGTCGAGGAGGGGGGCCGCACCGGGCTGACCGCGCTGGTCGTCGCCCTCCTCTTCCTCGCGTCGCTCGCCGCGATCCCCGTCGTCGCCGCGATCCCGGCGTACGCCTCCTTCATCGCGCTGATCGTCGTCGGCGTGATGATGCTCCAGGGGCTCGTCGAGGTCGACTGGACCGACCCGGCGTGGGCCGTCTCCGCGGGGCTCACCGTCACCGTGATGCCGTTCGCCTACTCCATCGCCGACGGGCTCGCCGCCGGTATCGTCTCGTACCCGCTGATCAAGGTCGCGATCGGCGAGGCCGACGACGTCGCGCTCGGGCAGTACGTCATCGCGGCGCTGCTCGCCGCCTACTACGTCCTCTCGACCGCCGGCTACATCCTGTAGGGCGGGCGCGCGGCGGCGGACCGAACCGCCGCCAGTGCGCGCCGCGCGCACCGTCCACCGTACTTCTTTACGCGTCTACGCCGTAGGAGGGGTGATGGCAAACCTGACGCTCTACGAACTGGAGGGCTGCCCGTACTGCGCGAAGGTGAAGACGAAGCTCGCCGACCTCGACTTGGAGTACGAGTCGGTGATGGTGCCGCGCTCGCACTCCGAGCGCACCGAGGTGGAGGAGGTCAGCGGCCAGACCGGCGCGATCGTCCTCGTCGACGAGGCGAACGGGGTCGAGGGGATGCCCGAGAGCGACGACATCGTCGAGTACCTCGAAGAGACGTACGGAAGCGCGAGCTGAGCCGACAGGGACGTCGCGACCGCCGCCGCCCCGACGGCGCCCCGCCGTCCCGATCGCGAGGCTATTTATCCGACGCCCGCCACGTGCCCAGCGTGCGACTCGTCCACCGCAGCGGGGCGTCCGAGGGCGGCTCGGGGGCCGACGGCGACACTGAGACGACCGACGGCACCGACCGCGATCCGACCGTCCTCGCGAGCGACGTCGACGTCGCCCGGTCGACGCTTCAACAGGCCCGCGGGCTGATGTTCAGGCGCTCCGTTCCCGACGGCTACGCGCTCGTGTTCCCGTTCGAGGAGGTCGACACGCGGTGGCTCCACATGCTGTTCGTCCCGTTCGCGATCGACGCGCTGTGGCTCGTCGACGGCGAGGTGACCGAGCGGACGCGGCTCGCCCCGTTCGTCGGGCTGGGTCGGGGGCGGGCCGACACGGTCGTCGAACTCCCCGCGGGCGCGGCCGACGGGGTCGCCGTCGGCGACGAGGTCCGGGTCGTCGACTGATCGGGGCGGCGGCCGGAGGCGGGTCGGACCCTATTCCCCGTCCGGCGTGCGGAGCTCGATCTCGATCCGCGTGCCGCCGGCCTTACTCTCGCCGATGTCGAAGCCCCCGCCGCCGGCGCTGACGATCCAGTTGACGTACCACAGTCCCAGCCCGCTGGCGTGCTCCAGCGGCGTCTCCTCGCCGGTGAGTACCGCGCGCTCGGCGGGCGGGATCCCCGGGCCGTCGTCGGCGACGACCAGGGAGGTCCACGAGTCGCTGGGGAGCTCGGCGGCCGTGACGCTCACCGAGGGGCGGTCGGCGTCGCCGTGCCGGATCGCGTTGTCGACGAGCTCCGCGATCGCCTCGGCGAGGTAGCCCACGGCCGACACCGTGATCCCCGCCGGGACGTCGACCTCGATGTCCGCGCGCTCGCGGAGCTCCGGCGGGAGCGACGCGAGGGCCTCCTCGACCGCGTCCGCGAGGTCCGTCGGCCGTGGGGCCGGTCGATCGGCGAGCAGCCGCTCGACCCGACGGGAGGTCTCTCCGACGCGCAACAGCCGCTCGGCGGTGTCGACGACGCGCTCCAGCTCGGCGGCGAGCTCCGGGTCGTCGACCTCGGCGATCGCGCGCTCGGTGAACCCCGTGACGACGTTGAGGTCGTTCCGGAAGTTGTGGCGGAGCACCCGCGTCAACACGGCGAGCCGCTCCTCCCGGAGCGACGCCTCGGTGATGTCCTCGCCGACCCCGACCGCGCCGACGACCTCGTCGCCGTCGGTGACCGGACCGAGCGAGAGGCGGTACGGGACGCGCTCGCCGGAGCGGGTGACGAGCGTCGCCTCGCAGTCGGCGCCGCGCCCCTCGCCGTAGACGGACTGAAGCGCGTCGGCGACGGCGTCGCGGGTCTCGTCGTCGAACAGCGACGTCAGCGCGGTGGCCGACAGCGCCTCGCCCTCGTAGCCGACGTCCGCGGCGAGCCGGTCGTTCCACCGCGAGAGGGTGCCGCGCGCGGTACACTCGAACAGCGCGGCCGGAAGCGTCTCGGCGATCGCGTCGGTGGCCCGAAGCTGCGACCGGAGGCGCCGCTCGGCGGAGACCCGGTCGGTGACATCGGTCAGGCCGACGATCAGCCACTCGCGGTCGGCGACCGTCGCGGGGCGGACGGCGAGTTCGAGGCGCCGGAGCGGGGCGTCGGAGACGGTCCACTCGAACCGAACGACGTCGCCGCCGTCGCGCGCGGCGGCGGCCGACTCCCCGACCGGGTCGCCGGCGACGGTCGTCGCCGCCTCGCCGAGGTCGTCGAGCCCCATCAGCGTCAGCGTGCCGCGGTCGCGGTCGAGCAGGTCGGCGGCCGGGGCGTTTGCCGCGCGGATCGCGCGGCTCTCCGGATCACACACGAGCGTCGGGGTGGGGACCGCGCCGACGAACGAGCGGAGGACGGGCGGGGCCGTGTCGCCGACGGACGGGTCCTTCCCGGCCAAGTCGGCCTCGTCGCCGACCGGGAAGCCGCCGTCCGCGTCCCTGTTAGCCTCGCTGTCACGACCCATACATGATCGGTCAGACGAGTGCCGCGCATATGTGTCTATTGGTCGAAAGGTCTCGGCGCGTCAGTCGGCCTTCGCCTGCCAGTTCCGGACGGTGTCGGCGCCGACGCCGTCGACGTCGGCGGCGAGGTCGTCCGGGTCCGCGGACTTGAGGTCGTCGACGCCGTCGACGCCGACGTCTCGCAGCTTCTCGGCCGTCTTCTCGCCGATGCCCTCCACCGTCTGGAGTTCGGAGCCCTCCTGCCGGGCGGTGAACTCCCGGTAGTTGCAGATCGGACAGCCGAGTTCCCACGGCTCGTCGCCCGAGTGGACCCGGAGGTGCGGGAGGTCGTGTTCCTCGCAGGTCTCGTCGGTGACCTCGATCTCGCCGCGCCGCGGGAGCGGCAGCGAGTAGTCGCAGTCCGGGTAGCGCGTGCAGCCGACGAGCCGGGAGCCGGAGCGGAGGCGCTTGATCGCCAGCTCTCCGCCGTGCTCCTCCCCGCAGTCGGGACAGACGCCGATCACCTCGTCCTCCTGTTCGTCCGCCTCGTCGGCCTTGCACTGCGGGCAGCCGTGGACGAACGTCTTCCGGCCGGCGAGCATCTTCACGTGCCGGAGGTCGTGCGCCTCGCAGCTCTCGTCGAGGATGAGCGGCTTGCCCGTCGAGGGGAGCGGGAGGGTGTGCTCGCAGTCGGGGTAGCCGTCGCAGCCGACGAAGTACGACCCCTGCCGGGACTTCCGGACGAGGAGGTCTTCGCCGCACTCGGGACAGGGGCCGAGCGTCTTGTCGGCCTTCAGCGACTTCTGGAGGTGGTCGCCGACCGCCTCGCGCGACTCGGTGAGGTCGTCGAAGACGCGGTCGAGCAGCTCGCGGGAGTCCTCGGTCACCTCGTCGTACCCCTTCTCGCCGGCGGCGATCGCCTGCATGTCCCGCTCCAGCTGCGCGGTCATCTCCTCGCTGACGACGTGCTCCGCGAACTCCTCCGCGGCCTCGACGACGGCCTCCGCGAGCCGCGTCGGGCGCGGCGGGTCGCTCTCGATGTAGTTGCGGTCGTACAGCTTCTCTAAGGTGCGGTGGCGGGTCGCCTTCGTGCCGACGCCGCGCTTCTCCATCTCCTCGATGAGCCGGGACTGGCCGTAGCGGCGCGGCGGCTGGGTCTCCTTCGCGTCCGTCCGCCGGTCGGTGAGATCGAGGGTCTCGCCGACTTCCACGTCCGGGACGATCCGCTCGTCGCTGGAGCGGTACGGGTAGACATCGTGGTAGCCCGCCGCCAGCAGGCGCTTCCCGTTCGCCTTCAGCCGGAGCCCGCCGTCGGCAGCGAGGTCGGCGGGACCGTCGGCGTCCGCCGGGTCCCGGAGGGCCGCGAGCCCGTCCGCGCCCTCGGCGATCGCGGTCGCCTCGCCGTTCGCGAGGGCGACGACGCGGAGCCGCTCCCACGTCGCGGGCTCGGCGCAGGTCGCGAGGAAGCGGCGCACGATCAGCTCGTACACCTCCCACTCGTCCTCGGAGAGGTCGGAGGCCGAGGGGAGCTCACCTGTGGGGTGGATCGGCGGGTGGTCGGTCGTCTCCTCGTCGCCCTCGGTGGGCTCGATCTCGTCCCGGTCGAGGAGGGACTTCGCGTCTGCCCCGAACGTCGAGGCGGCCGAGAGCTCCTCGATCAGCTCGCGGGGCTCCAGGTCGTCGGGGTACACCGTGTTGTCCGTTCGCGGGTAGGTGACGTAGCCGGCGGTGTAGAGGTCCTCCGCGAGCGACATCGCGCGCTGTGCGGAGTAACCGAGCGAGCCGGCGGCGCGGATGAACGCCGTGGTGTTGAACGGTGACGGCGGCTCGTCGGTGCGGGTGCGGCGGCGCACGTCGTCGACGACCGCCTCGTCGGCCGCGTCGAGCGCCTCGGTGAGCACGTCGGCGACGTCGCCGTCCCAGACGCGCTCCGCCTCGTTGCCCGCGTCGTTCAGGTAGAAGTAGCGCGCCTCGAAGGGGTCGCCGCCGGATTTCGTCAGGTCCCCGTACAGCTCCCAGTAGGACTCGGGATCGAACGCCTGGATCTCGCGTTCGCGGTCGACGATGAGCTTGAGCGTCGGCCCCTGCACCCGGCCGACCGAGATGAAGTCGTCGCCGAGCTGGCGGGCCGACAGCGAGAGGAAGCGGGTGAGCGCCGCGCCCCACGTGAGGTCGATCACCTGTCGTGCCTCGCCGGCGGCGGCGAGGTCGAAGTCGAGCTCGTCGGGGTTCGCGAACGCCTCGGTGACCTCGTTCTCCGTGATCGAGGAGAACCGGACGCGGTCGATGGGGGCGTCCTCGTTCACCTCGCGGACCAGCTCGTACGCCTCCTTCCCGATCAGCTCGCCCTCGCGGTCGTAGTCGGTCGCGATGACGACCCGGGAGGCGTTTCGGGCCAGTTTCCGGAGCGCGGCGACGATCCCCTCCTGCGTCGGCGCCTTGGTGACCGGCGCGTCGATGAGCTCGACGGGCTCGACGTCGCGCCAGTCGTTGTACTCGGCCGGGAAGTCGACGCCGACGACGTGGCCCGAGAGGCCGATACAGCGCTTGCCGCCCCACTTGTACACGTTCACGTCGTTCTGCCGCTCCGCCGTCGCGGACTCGCCGCTCAGGATGTCGGCGATGCGGCGCGCCGCGTTGTCCTTCTCCGTGATTATCAGCTCGGGGCCGCGACTCATTGCACCGAGGTAGGCCGCTCTCCCGTCTAAAGCTTTCGCGATGCCTGATCGCAGGCACGCGCGCGGAATCCCCGGGAGTGGAGCCCGCTCTCGGGAACCTGTCGGCCGCCTGTGATCCGGGCGATACCACCCCTATCGGCCGCCTTTTCCCTGATTCTACCATTCGGTAAAATACGGATGTCGAACGATCTATCCATCGACGCCGACTGGAGCGCGCAGTACATCGACGGCGAGTGGGTCGCCGCCGGCGACGACGAGACGATCGCCGTCGAGGACCCCTCGACGCGCGAGGTCGTCGCCGAGGTGCCCGCCGCGACCGAGGGCGACGTCGACGACGCCTACGAGGCCGCGGCCGAGGCGCAGGCGGAGTGGGCCGAGGCGCCGCCGGCGCAGCGCTCGGCGGTCGTTCAGCAGTTCCTGCAGGCCCTGCAGGAACACTCCGAGGAGGTGGTCGACCTGCTGGCCCACGAGGCCGGCGGCTCGGCGATCATGGGCGAGACCTCGATCCAGATCGCCGCCGACCACGTCGGCGAGGCAGCGACGCTGCCCCGTCGGATGAAGGGCGAGCACGCCGAGTCGAACATCCCCGGCAAGGAGAACGTCGTCGAGCGCGGCCCGAAGGGCGTGGTGACGGTCATCTCGCCGTGGAACTTCCCGCTGAACCTGAGCGCACGGGCCGTGCTGCCCGCCATCGCCGCCGGGAACGGCGTCGTCCTCAAGCCCTCCACGAACTCCCCGATCACGGGCGGACTGCTGTTCGCCCGGCTCTTCGAGGAGACCGATCTCCCCGACGGCGTGATCAACGTCGTCACCGGCCGCGGCTCCGAGATCGGCGACCGCGTCGCCAGTCACCCCGAGAGCGACGTGGTCTCCTTTACCGGCTCGACCGAGGTCGGTCAGCACGTCGCGGGGCTCGCGGGCGAGAACCTCGCGGTCCCGGCGATGGAGCTCGGCGGCAACAACGCCCACGTCGTCACGGCCGACGCCGACGTCGACCGCGCCGTCGACGCGGCGACGTTCGGCTCGTTCGTCCACCAAGGACAGGTGTGTATCTCGATCAACCGCCACGTCGTCCACGAGGACGTGTACGACGAGTACGTCGCGAAGCTCACCGACCGCGCCGAGTCGCTCGCGGTCGGCAGCGCCCACGAGCCCGACACCGCCGTCGGCCCCATCATCGACGAGTCCCAGCGAGACGAGATGCTGGAGTACGTCGACCGGACGGTCGAGGCCGGCGCGACACTGGAGACCGGCGGTCACACCGTCCCGACGGAGGGCGTCGACGACTCGCTGATCGTCGCGCCGACCGTGCTGTCGGGCGTCACCAACGACATGGCCGCGGCGTGCAACGAGCACTTCGGTCCCATCGCGCCCGTCATCCCGTTCTCGGACGTGGACGAGGCGGTCGCGATCGCCAACGACACCGAGTACGGGCTCTCCGGCGCCGTCCACGCCGGCGACCTCTCCCTCGCGAAGGAGATCGCCGGCCGCATGGAGACCGGGAACGTCCACATTAACGACCAGCCGATCAACGACGAGGCGCACGTCCCGTTCAGCGGGATCGGCGCGTCGGGCGTCGGCGAGTACAACAGCGACGCGTTCCTGCGGGAGATCACGGAGACGAAGTGGATCTCGATCCAGCACGAGCCGCGCGAGTACCCGATCTGAGGGCGTGCGGCGGCGGCATCAGTAGGCGCGTCGGCTGACGGGCGTCCCAGCCGACGCCGCTCTGGGTCGTCCCGCTACTCCTCGTCTTCCTCGTCCGGCTCGGTCGGCACGCCGGCGAGGTTCTCCTCGTCGTCGAACAGTTTCGCCCGGAGGAACCGCGTCCGGTAGCGGTTCGCGCCCTCTTTCGTGTCGGCCTCGCGGATCTCGTCGATCCGGCCGTCCGCGACCGCGTCGATAATATCTTCGACCTGCTCCTTCTCGCTCGGCGTCAGCTCGAACTCGTAGGTCCGCGGCTGCTCGCTCTCCAGCCGGGTCCACTTGCGGGCGGCCGAGACGACGACCGAGCAGGGCTCGCGGCAGGGGAAGGCGCCGTCGCCGCCGTCGACATCGAGGTCGGTCTCCTCGTCGTACTCCCACTCGCGGCGCTTAAGACACTGGGAGTCGTCGCAACAGGCCTCCGCGACCCAGTTGACGTGCTCGTACCCCTCGCCGCGGTCCCACGTCTTCACGACGCCGTAGATGCCGGACTGCCGTGCCATCGTCTCGCGCCAGTGGCTCACGTCGAGCTCGCCCTCGCGCTCGCGGTGCCAGTTGGCGACCGTCGCGGGGTAGATCGTCTCGACCGCCTCGTAGGCGTCCCGCGGGCCGAGGTCGGGGAAGACCCACCCTCCCGCGAGCGACGGCGCGGTCTTGAGGGGGCGGTAGCGCCCCTTCGCGTCGCGTTTGACGAGGCCGCGGGCGTCGAGGGGGTCGTCGTAGGCGTCGAGCTCGTCGGCGGGGACGCCCGCGTCGTCGGCGTGGCGCACGTCGTACCGGCGCGCGCCGCGGTCGGTCACGGTGGCCGTAATCCGCAGTTCACCCCACGCGCGCTCGATCCCTTCGGCGAGCGCGGCGTAGCGGGTCGCCACGGTCGCGCCGTCGGCGTCCTCAAGCCATCGGAGGAACGCCCGGCGGGGACCGAACTCGCCGACGACGCGCTCGAAGGCGTGCCAGTCCGTCACCTCGGGGGCGCGCTCGTCGAGCGCCGCGTGGAGCTCGCGCTCCGTCAGCCCGGTTTGGGTGTCGCCGTCGGCGGGGTCGAGTCGGTACTCGCCCGCCGGGTCGCCGTCGTCACCGTCGTCGCCGTCGCGGGCGACGCCGAACCCCTCGAACCGGAGCGGGTCGCCGGGGTCGCGGTCGGCGAGCGCGTCGAGAACCGCGTCGAAGGCGTCGCTCGGGAGGTCGATCTCCGGGACCTCGGGCTCGGTTCCCTCGGCGTCGTCGGCCGCGACGCCCTCGTCTGCGGTCGCGTCGGAGACGGAGTCGGCCACGGTCAGTCCCCCGCGGCGACGCGGGTGGTCTCGCGAACGTCGTCGAGCGCGGTCCCGAGGTCGGCGCCGGCGTCGGCCGCGCGCTCTAAGATCACGTCGGCCATCAGGGGCTCGGTGCCGACCGCGCCCGCGTACCAGACCCGGGTGCCGTCGACGTCGGTGGGCACGTCGTACCCCTCGGTGTGGTCCTCGCAGAGCCCCACGTCCTCCGGGATGTCCTCCTGGGTGTGGTAGCCGTCGGCGATGAACAGCGGGACGAGGACCACGTCGTCGCTCTCGAAGAACTCGGGGAGGTCGTCGACCTCGGGGTCCTCGTCCATGTACAGCGCCTCCACCTCGTCGAAGCGGTCGCGCTCGGCGATCCGGTCGGCGTGGTACTCGATCGCCTTCGCGCTGTTCTCGTTGCGCTCGGTGCCGTGGCCGACGACGGCGAGGCCGAACCCGTCGCCCACGTCGGGGTCGCCGGTGACCGACTCGGCGCGCCGGACGATCACGTCGGTCATCGCGCGGTGGGTCCCAACCGGGCCGCAGTAGTGGACCTCCCGGTCGATGTCCTCGGCGACGAGCGTGGCCTGGTCGGCCGAGAGGCCGTCGGAGTCCCACTCGGAGACGTCCCAGCCGTCGAGCCGGAGCTCGCGGGGGATCACCTGCTCGGTGAAGTACCCCTCCGAGACGAACAGCGGGACGACGTAGACCTCGTCGCCCTCGACGGTGCGGAGCACCTCTCGGAAGTGCGGTTCCTCCTTCCAGAAGCCGGTCTTCACCTCGTCGAACGCGCCGGTCGCGCGGATGGTGTCCGCGTGGTCGTACGTCGGCGCGCTCGACTCCGGATTGAGGTGCGAGCCGTGTGCGACGATGACGAGCGACTGCATACCCACGCTGGGGGCGCGCCGCTCTTAGGGACTTCGGCACGTCCGAGGTCGCGGGAAACCGGTCGGCGTCGCCGGCCCGCCCTCCGCCGACCGAAATCGCCATGCCGTCCCGCGCCGCAGGGGCGACCATGTCGCTGGCAGCCGACACCCGTGAAGCGGCCCGGGCCCGTCCGTTCGTCCTCGACGCGCTCCGCGCCGGCGTGTTGAACCACAGCGCCGCCGCCGCGTGGCTCGCCGACGAGGCCGACCTCGGCGGCGACGGCGACGCCGACACCGACGCGATCGCGGCCGCGCTCCGGCGGTTCCGCGAGGACCTCCCCGCGTACGCGACCGCCGAGCGGGGGGCGAGCGTGTCGATGCGGAGCGGGGTCGGCGTGGTCGAAGGGGAGCGAGACGCCGAGGGCGACCGCGGAGCCGGCGGGCTGGACGACGCCGACCCCCTGCTCCGCGTCGGCGGCGCGACGGTCGTCCCCGAGGGGCGCGAGACGGCCGTCCTCGCGACCGGCGATGTCGACGCTCGGGCGCTCGCGGCCGTCCTCCGCCGTCTCGCCGCCGTCGACGTCGACGTCGCGGCCGCCGGGGTCGCCGGGGACGCGCTCGTCGTCGTGGTGGGGCGGCGCGACGGCGCGACCGCGGTCCGGACGGTCGAGGACGCGCTGGCGGCGGTGCCGAACGACTGAGGTGCCCGCAGGCTCATTCTCCGGCGTGAACCACGTCCCGGACGAGGCGCTCGCGGCGCTCGACGCCTTCGGCGAGGGGCACCTCCGCGGCGATCCGCCGCCGGTCCGGGAGCGGCTCCGCTCCGACCTCCGGCTCCGGATCGACCCGACCGGCGACGGCCGGACGGCGCGCTGTCGGTTCGAGACGGAGCACGCGCGGACGTCGCCGACGCTCCGGGACCGCGGGTCATTCCTCGCGACGTACGCCGACGGCGTCGACGACAGGCTCCGCGCCTGGGGGATCGAGCCGCCGGAGGCGTACTTGTACGCCGAGACGATCGACGGCTGGCACCGGTACGTCGGGACGCTTCGGCTCCCGTAGCCGTCGGGGATGTGTTTCGTCCTCGTCGTTCGGCGGAGCGCTACGCTCCGGGAACGCCGGCGTGTCTTTATTTTCCGGGCGCCCGGAGCCGTTCGCGTGTTCCTCACGACCGCCTTCGTCCTCCACGTGGTCTCCGGCGCGCTGTGGACCGGCGCGACGCTGTACGTCGCATACGCGACCCTCCCGCGGGCGGCCGACGGAACGCTCGGCCGGGCGGCGTTCGTCGACGCCGCGCACCGCCTCCTCGTGATCACGCGCTGGACCGGGGTCGTCCTCCCCGTCACCGGCGCGTACATGATCTGGACGCTGTACACGCCGCTCGACCTCCTCACGGCGAGCCCGAGGGGATGGGCCGTCCTCGCGATGCTCTCGCTGTGGGGCGCGATGAACGGCCTCGTGGAGCTCGGCGTCCTCCGGATGCGCCGCGAGGTCGACCCCGATATCGGGTGGGGCGCGTACATGGCCGAGGGGTTCCCGGTCGACGCGCTCGGCGGCGACGGGCCGACCGCGGCGCGGCTCGCCGCCCGCTCGCGCCCGTACCTGCTCGCGAGCGCCGGGCTCGCCGCGCTGCTGCTCGTCGACGCCGCGCTCCTCGCGGGCGGGGTCCCGGCGTGAGCCGCTCTCGCCGTTTCCGTCGCTTCCGTCGCTCCCGTCGCTCGCTCGCCCCGGGACCCCGCACGTTTTTCTAACGCGCTCTGATAGGTAGGGGCGATGAACGCCGTCACCCTCGGTCCCGCCGGCACGTACTCACACCGTGCGGCGCGGGCCGTCGCCGCCGAGGTGTCGTTCCGCGAGTCGGTCACCGCCATCGTCGACGCCGTCGCGGCCGGCGAGTTCGAACGGGGAGTCGTCCCCATCGAGAACAGCATCGAGGGCTCGGTCACGGAGAGCCTCGACGCGCTGGCCGACTACGACGTCGCCGTCACCCGGGAGGTCGTCACCCCGATCCGGCACGCGCTCCTCGCGCAGGAGTCGGAGTTCGAGGTCGTCGCCAGCCACTCGCAGGCGCTCGCGCAGTGCCGCAACTGGCTGGAGGAGCACTACCCGAACGCCGGGCTCGAAGCGGTCGCCTCCACCGCGCGCGGGGTCGAGCGCGCCCGCGAGGACGCCCGTATCGCCGGGATCGGCCACCCGGACAACGCCGGCGACGACCTGGAGATCCTCGCGGAGGACATCCAAGACCGCACCTCCAACGCCACGCGGTTCCTCGTCGTGGCACCGGTGTCCGCGCGCTCGGACGCCGGCGGGAAGACCACCCTCATCGTCTACCCGAACGCGAACTACCCCGGGCTCCTGCTCGAACTGCTGGAGGCGTTCGCCGACCGCAACCTCAACCTCTCGCGGATCGAATCGCGTCCGAGCGGCGAGCGCCTCGGCGACTACCTGTTCCACTTCGACGTCGACGCCGGGCTCTACGAGGACCACATGGCGAAGGCGGTGGATGACATCGAGGCCATCGCCGACAACGGGTGGGTCAAAGTGCTCGGATCGTACGACACGCAGCATGTATTAGAATAAATAAAAGAGGTGGTCGGCGCGCGCCTCCGAGTGGACGCCAAAGGCGGCCACGAGGAGCGCGTACGATGGACGCCGCGAGCGTAGCGAGCGGCGAGGCTGGGGAGGCGTGAGGTGCTGTGCGGTAGCGGTCGGGTGGGACTCGAAGGGGCAGCCGTGCGGACCCCGCAGACGACGTAAGCACCGCAGCGAATGAGCGGAGCGAACGAGGGAGGAGCGCAACGAGTGTGCGGGGTCCGCACAGCTGGGGCTTTAGAGGTGTTCACCGTAGCTTCGGTATCAAGAACGTACAGCCGAGCGGCCGGAGTTTCGAAGCTGTCCCCTATGCGGTACTCACGGGCTCGGAAGTAGACAGGCCCGTCCTACTCGAATCGGTACGTCGCGCCGTCCGGGCCGTCCTCGATCTCGACACCGACCTCCTGAAGCGCGTCCCGCAACTCGTCGGCGCGCTCGTAGTTGCCGGCCTCGCGCTCGGCCGCGCGCACGTCCAGCACGAGTTCGACCAGCTCGCCGGCCAGGTCCACGTCGCCGTCGCTCGTCGACTCGAACTGGAGCCCGAGCACGCCGCCGCCGAGGGTCTCGAACGCCTCGACCGCCTCGCGGAGGCCGCGGTAGTCGTAGGCGGAATCGCTGTTGGCGTCGATATGGCGGTTCACGGCGTCGGTCAGATCGAGGAGCGCCGCGGTCGCCTCCCGGAGATTCAGATCGTCGTTCATCACGGTCGCGAAGTCGTCGCGGGCGCTCTCGACGGCCTCGCGAAGCGCCTCGTCCTCGGCCTTCGCGCGGGCCGCGGTGGAGTCGAGCGCGTCGACCGCGCGGTCGTAGGTGCGCGAGAGGCGCTCCCAGCGCTCCTCGGCCTCGGCGATCGTCTCCTCGGTGAGCGCCTGTTCGGAGCGGTAGGCGGCGCCGGCGTAGAAGGTGCGGACGACGTTGACGCCGAGTTCCGCTAAGGCGTCCGGCACGGTCCAGAAGTTGCCGATCGAGGAGGACATCTTCTCGCCCTCCATTTCGAGGAGCCCGACGTGGAGCCAGTGGCGCGCGAACGTCTCCCCGGTCGCCGCCTCGGACTGCGCGATCTCGTTCTCGTGGTGCGGGAATACCAGGTCGCGCCCGCCCATGTGGATATCGAGGGTGTCGCCGAGGTGCGTCGTCGACATCGCCGAGCACTCGACGTGCCACCCCGGGCGCCCCTCGCTCCAGGGGGAGTCCCACGTCTCGCCCTCGGGCGTCTCGGCGCCGTGGTCGTGCTTCGCGTGCTCGCGCGCGGCAGTCTCGCTCACGCCGCCGGCCTTCCACAGCGCGAAGTCCGACGGATTGCGCTTCTCCGACCGCTCGTCCGGCTCGCCCTGCGCCTCCAGTTCCTCGACGTCCTGGTTCGAGAGCTTGCCGTACTCCTCGAACGCTGTGACGTCGAAGTAGACGGAGCCGTTCGACTCGTAGGCGTACCCCTTCTCCACGAGCGTCTCGACGAGCTCGCGGATCTCCGGGACGTGCTCGGTGACGCGGGGGTACACCTCGGCCCGCTTGAGGTTCAGGCCGCGCATCGCGTCGAAGACGGTCGCCGTGAACGTCTCGGCCACGTCGCGCTCGGCGGCCCACGCGTCCCGCTCGCCGACGCGGGCCGTGATCTTCTCGTTGACGTCGGTGACGTTCTCGACGTGGCGCACGTCGTAGCCGAGGTGGTCGAGCCACCGGTGGAGGACGTCGGCGTGGAACCACAGGCGGGCGTGGCCGAGGTGAGGGTCGTCCGACACCGTCAGGCCGCAGACGTACAGCGTGACGTCGCCGTCGGCCGTGAACTCGACGCGCTCGTCCGCCAGGGTGTCGGTAACGACGAGGCTCATTACCGTGGCGTTGCTACGGTGAGAGTTTTAAACCGTCGGATCGGGAGAGGAGACGGAGACGAGCGCTTAGACGTGCTGGTTGTCTGTATATAAATGAACGCTACTGACAGCGAATCGACTGCGGGCGCCTCCAAAGCCCCAGCCGCTCGGTTATACCTAGTTGACTACGGATCGACGGGAAACACCGCCAAAGCCCCAGCCGCGAGGCGGGCGCACGCTCGCTGCGCTCCTCACTCGGTCGCTCACTTCGTTCGCTCCCTCTCTGCGGTGCTTGGCGTCGCCTGCGCCCGCCTCACGGCTGCCCCTTTGAGTCCCGTCGCACCCCTCCGCACCGCAAGCCTCACACCTCTCCAGCCTCGCCGCTCGCTTCGCTCGCGGCGTCCCTCGCACGCGATCCTTCGCGGCCGCCGGTGGCGGCCGCTCGGAGGCGCGCGCCACCGCAGTTTACCGTGTACGATCGCTTCTCACCGCTTCCCGAGCGCCTCCTCGAAAACGCGCTGGGCGCGCTCGTACCCCTCGTTCCGGTCGACGATCGGATGCGGGTAGTCGGGCGCGAGCTCCTCGCGTTCGCGGCGCGAGAGCGTCGGCCAGTCGACGATTTTCCCGGCGGGCACGTCCCGGAGCTCCGGGACGTACTCCTTCACGAAGTGGGCGCCGTCGTCGTACTTGCTCATCTGGCTCACCGGGTCGAAGATGCGGACGTCGACAGAGTCGGTCCCGGTGGAAGCGGTCCACTGCCACGCGCCGTGGTTCGAGGCGTAGTCGTGGTCGATCAGCTGCTTCGTGAAGTAGCGCGCCCCGCGCCGCCAGTCGATCAGGAGGTGCTTGGTGAGGAAGCTCGCGACGACCTGCCGCGGCCGGTTGTGGATGTACCCCTCGGCGTTCAGCTGTCGCATCCCGGCGTCGACGAGGGGATAGCCGGTCTCGCCGTGCGTCCACGCGTCGAAGTCGGCGTCGTCGTCGCGCCACGCGATCTCGTTCGGGAACGACTTGTAGTTCGACACCGCCAGGTCCGGGTTGTAGTAGAGCAGGTGGTACATCTGCTCGCGCCACGACAGCTCGTAGCGGTACTTGTCGACGTTGCGGCGCTCGCCGCCCGTCACGGCCTCGTAGACGTCGCTCGCGCCGGCCCACACCTCGCGGATCCCGATCGCCCCGGTCGCGAGGTACGGGGACATGCGCGAGACCGCGCGCGTCGGCGCCTCGACCGCGCGCCGGAGGTCGTCGCGGGTGTCGTTGTACGACGCGATCCCGTAGTCGAGGAAGTCGTCGAACCGCTCGCGGGCGCCGTCGTACCCCGCGGCGGGGAGGTCGATGTCGGCGTCCGGTTCGGGGACCGTCTTCCCGTCGCGCACGACCGCGAGCGACTCGGGGTCGGGCTCGGAATACGGTCCTGCCTTGGGGACCGCCTCCCAGTCGTCGTGGAACCGGGAGTGGTTCGCGTAGCGCTCCTCCAGCCGACCGGGGTCGACCAGCACGGCGTCGGTGCGCGCGTCCGTCTCGACGCCGGCGCCCGCGAGCGCGTCCTCGACGGCGCGCTGCCGGTTGCGGCGGGCGGGTCGGTAGTACTCGTTGTAGAAGACGGTCTCGGCGCCGTGCTCGTCGGCGAGGTCGACGAGGACGTCCTCGGGGTCGCCCGCGCGGACGACGAGGTCGCTCCCGAGCTCTCGGTAGCGCGCCTCCAGCCGCTTCACGTGGCGGAGGAGGAACGCCCGCTGGCGCGCTCCCACCGTCTCGAACAGGTCGGCGTCGTAGACGAAGACGGGGACGACGGTCCCCGCCCGCGCGGCGGCCGCGAGTCCGGCGTTGTCCCGGGTCCGCGGGTCGCGTCGGTGCCAGAACAGCTGCATGGGATCGGTACGGGCTCCATCGGATAGTGTCCTTCGGCCGGGACCGGCTCACCGGCGCCGACGCGGTCGCGTTCCACCCGAAACCCACCCGTGCGCTTAAGCCGACGAGCCCGAAGCGGGGGTATGCAACCCCTCGTCGTCGCCATCCTCGTCGGCGTTCCGCTCGCGTGGCTCGTCGGCTTCGCCGCCTACGTCTACGTCGACGCGCCGAGACACGGGATGAACCGGCGGAAGTGGGCGCTCATCGCCTTCGTCGTCCCGCTGTTCGGGCTCTTCGCGTACCTCTTCGAGCGCGACGAGCAGTCGTACGATCCGTCCGAGGACCCCTACGCCGGCGGGAGCGACGCCCGCAAGGCCGGCCTCGCCGTCCACGAGCGGCGGCGGGGCGAGCGGTCGCTCGGCCCGGCCGGGACCGAGGCCGACGAGGAGGACGACGAGGACGAGTGGGACGACCCCCCGGGCGTCGACCTCGACGACTCCTGACCGGCCGAGCGTCGACCCCGGCGGCGACCGCTCACAGCACGTCGAGCAGCGCCGCGCGTCGACGGTCGAGGTCGAACGCGGCGTCCTCGGCGTCGAGCCGCTCCAGGAATGCGAAGACGTCGGCGCCCGACCGCTCCGCGTGCTCGACGAGCGCCTCGATCGAGGCGCGGTTGAGCGCGAACGACTCCAACTGCCCGCAGACGAGCGCGAGCGCCGCGCCCGCTTCGCCGTCCGGGAACGCGGGGTCGACGGCAGAGAGGTCGGCAGACGGGTCCGCTCCGATACGCTCGGCGACGACGGCGTCGTCACCCTCGCCGACGGCGAACGTCCGCAGACAGCGCGTACAGATCGCCGTCGTGTCGGCCGGCGCGTACTCGCGGAGTGCGGGCGGCACGTCGAAGGCGACGAGGGCGGCGTCACAGCGGGGACAGGACATGAGAAGCGAGACGGGTGAGATTGGGGTTCGGTGAGGCGATGCGGGCCGGCGAGAGCGGTCAGTGTGCGGTCAGTCCGCGGGCTCCGGCTCCTCGGTCTCGGCCGCGGCGGCCTCGGCGGCGGCCGCTTCCTCCTCTTCCTTCTCCTCTTCCTCTTTCTTCGCCTTGATCTTCTTCATGCGGAAGATCTCCTCGCGCTCCTGCTCCTCTAACTTCTGCTCGATGTACTCCTGGTTCTCGTAGAGGCCGGGGAGGAGCGTGAACTCCAAGGCGTTCACGCGGCGCTTGGTGGTCTCGATCTCCGTGAGCATCTTCTTCATGGCCGTCTCGACCTCGGCCGCGAGGATGATCTTCTCTAACAGTTCCTCGTAGGCGTCGGCCGCCTCGTCGATGCGGGCGGAGGAGCCGAGCAGCCCGTAGCCGCGCTCGTCGAGGCTCTTCTTCACCTTCGAGGACTCGATCTGGGGGACCACGACGCCCATGATGTTCTTCGACTGGGTCGTGATCTCGGGGTGCTCTTTCAGCGCCGCGGCCGCGCCGCGGACGGCGACGTCGCCCTCCATCGCCCGGGCCATGTCGATCTTGCGCTGGGCCGTCTCGTAGTTCTCGGACACGTCCGAGCGGACGTCTTGGGCCTGATCGAGGATGTCCATGAACTCCATGATGAGGCCGTCACGCTTCTGTTCGAGCGTGTCGTGACCGCGCTCGGAGAGCTCGATGCGGTCCTCGATCGCCATCAGGTTCTTCCGCGTCGGTTTGACGTCCTTGGCCATCGTATTGTGGAATGCTTCCGCTCCGACGCGGATAATTCTTTCCAGTCGTCGTGTCCGCGCGCGCGAGCAACGGCCCGCCGACGCCGGCGCGGTGCGGTGCGGTCGCTGGTCGGGGCGAAAAGTGGAAGAACGCCGCGTCAGTCGGCCGCTTCGACGACCTTACGCTCGGAGTCGTCCTCGCGGTAGTGCTCCTCGATGAACTCCTCGTCGATCCGGTTGAGGGCGTCCTTCGGGAGCATCGAGAGCAGGTCCCAGCCGATCGAGAGCGTCTCCTCGATGTCGCGGTTCGTGTCGAACCCCTGGTCGACGAACTCCGACTCGAACGCGTCGGCGAAGTCGAGGTACTTGTTGTCGAGCTCCGACAGCGCCTCGCGGCCGACGATGTTCACGAGGTCGCGCAGGTCCTCGCCCTCCGCGTACGCCGCGAACATCTGGTCTTTCACGTCGGCGTGGTCCTCGCGGGTGAGCCCCTCGCCGATCCCGTCGTCCATCAGCCGCGACAGGCTGGGGAGGACGTTGATCGGGGGCTGGAGGCCCTGACTGTTCAGGTCGGGGTCGACGTAGATCTGTCCCTCCGTGATGTACC
>NZ_CVRT01000046.1 GCF_001261915.1 Halorubrum sp. SD626R | reverse complement strand
GCTTCACGGACCGCATCACCGACGACATCACGCGTCTCAACCGCCGGGTCGAACGCCTCGACGAGGCGGTCGACGGCGACGCTCTCGGTCGGCGTCTCGACGCCGTCGAACAGGCGCTCGACGAGTTCGATTCGACACACGACGAGTTCGAGGCGTGGGTGGACCGCGAGTTCGACGAGATCGAAGCGCTGTTCGAGCGGTTGATCGACCTGACCGACGACCTCGACGACCGCCTCAGCGACGTCGAGCGGTCGACCGACACCGTCGAAGAGATAGCGTCCGCGCGTCGCGGCCTCGCCGAGCTACGCCGCGAGGCGATCGACCACGGGATCGATCGGGGGACCTGCGCCCACTGCGAGTCGTCCGTCGACCTCTCGATGCTCACCGATCCCGTCTGTCCCGCCTGTGGTCGCTCGTTCACCGACCTCGCGCCCGGCCGCTGGTGGAACCCGTTCTCGACCGCGACGCTTCACACCGGAGCGGACACGCAGGACGCGGTCGCCGACGCCGATCCGACCCACCCCCGAGATATCGTCGACGGACGCTGAACCGCCGGTACGCCGCCGTCTCGTGGCGCGCTCTCCTCGGCTCTGCGCTACGCGGCGTCAGACCAGTTCGGCGGTCCGCAGCCCCGCGACGATCACCGTGGCGTTGTACACGGAGACGACGGCGAACACCGCCGACGGGAGCCCGTAGCCGGCCAGTCGGACGAGCGGGGCGAGGTGGCCGTCACGGCGACGGAGCGAGACGGCGACGGCGGCGGCTTCGGTGATAACGGTGATCCCGACGACGATACCGAACGAGCTGACGATCAGCCCGGTGTCGACGCCGACACGCGCCATCACCGCGCTCGCGACGGGGTTGGCCTCGTACACCGCCGGGACGAATCGAAGGCCGACGCCGGTGGTGAGCGCGTCCGCCAGCTTCGTCGCCGTCAACAGCGCGATCCCGGACAGACAGAGCACGCTGCGGCCGAACCGACGATCATCCGCCGGGTGACCGGCCCCGCGGCCCCGCACCGCGGCGCGCGGCTCGACCGACCGGGTGGGACTCGAACGCGCCCGACGTCTCTCGGACCCCGCGCGGCGACCGACACCGGTCGCCTCGTCGCGCGGCCGTCGATCAGTCCCCTGTTTCGACATCTCACTCGACACGTTTAGTTTCAACTCACATAACTGTGTGCCATGGTATCATGAACAGAGTGACAAGCCAGCGAAAAACAACCTCGTGTACCAGTCAGCGAAAAGTAACCTACTTGAGTGCGGACGGGCAATCTCCCATCGCAGTCCCGTGGTGTAGTGGCCAATCATAATGGCCTTTGGAGCCATTGACGGCGGTTCGAATCCGCCCGGGACTATTCCGTGCGGACGGCGTGAGCACGAACAGTCCCAACGCCGGATTCGAAGCAGGGAACGGAACGAAGCGGAGTGACCGCGGTTCGAATCCGCCCGGGACTACTTTTCGGGAACGACGTGACCAGGGACAGTCACAACGCGGAGTCGAGTCCGGACGCCGAACGGTTCGACCCCACTGAGCGAGACGCCGGTCGCCTCCGCCATGTATGTCATTTTTTACCATGCAGTTCGTGGGGTGGATATGGATCCGAGCCAGTACCGCGACGCGGTCGCTGCGAACCGGCGCAAACACGGCTTCGACGCGGTCGACGACGAGACGAACGGGTTCGGCCCGATGTGGGAGACACGCGACGACGACGCGTCCATCGGCGACGTCGTCGTACTGGCGACGGTCGTCGACGATTCCGACCTCGATAAGCGAGCGATCACCGCGCGGACGGACGAGTTCCGAGACGTGCTCATCGACCGTATCGACGGGCAGCCGGGGCCGACGACGCCGCTCGGCTACGTCGTGTTCCCGGTGGCCGACCCCGACCCGTCGATCGTCGACGCCGCGCAGTCCTACACCGTCGCGCGACGGCGAACGAACGTGTTCCCGCTGGTGTACGACTGCGCGAGCGAACGGCTCCACCGACACGAGGTCCCGCGGCTGAAGGGCCGGGGGATCTACCGCCGGCAGGCGGACGACGCGGGGCGGCTGTTCGACGTCTGACCCCGCAGACCGCGGCGACGTCTCCGGAGCGTGCCGGCGGCGGCTAACGGTCTATCGCTCGCATCGAAAATCCGATCGCGGCGGTCTCAGATCAGCCGCTCGGCGATCCGGCCGGCGCCCTCGGCGGCGGCGGTCGCGGGGTCGTCCGGGGAGACGACCTCGACGTCGCGGTCGAGTTCGGCCGAGAGCCGCTCCTCGAACTCTTCGGTGAGGCCGGGGATACAGGCCATCCCGCCGGTGGCGGCGATCGGGCGGCCCAGCGCGAGCTGGTACGGCTTCATGTGGTCGTTCGCGAGCTCCGGGAGGAACTCGTTGGCGACGACGTCGACCGCCTCGTCGATGTACCGGTCCACGGGCTCGCGCACGCCGCGGTCGACGGTGAACTCGTGGCTCCCGCCGCCGGGCTGCTGGATCACGTCGGTGAACGGCTCGAAGTCGTACACGTCGGCGTGCTCCTCCTTGTACTCCCGGGCGGTCGTGCGGTCGATGTGGACCCGGCCCTGGCTCTCCTCCTCGACGGCGGCGACGATCCGGCGGTCGACCTCGTTGCCCGTCACCGAGCCGGTCGAGAACGGCGAGAGCTGCTCGCCGCGCCGGTAAGC
Source organism: Halorubrum sp. SD626R (assembly GCF_001261915.1). Classification (GTDB taxonomy): domain Archaea; phylum Halobacteriota; class Halobacteria; order Halobacteriales; family Haloferacaceae; genus Halorubrum. The sequence continues at coordinate 17,314 of NZ_CVRT01000046.1, read as the reverse complement.
GCACGCCTCCAGCGTCGTCGACCCCATGTTGATGGAGACGAACACCTCGTCGATGGCGGTGAGGTCGTCGCCGTACGCGGGGATCGCCCCGCACAGCGACTCGGGGTAGCTCCGCGTCTCGGCCTGGCCGATCGAGGAGCCCTCGATCACCGATCGGAGGTTCTCCACGCCCGCTTCGTTGTCGATGGTGGGGACCGCGTAGACGACCGCGCTGTCCTCGGGGACGTCGTGGGCGTCCACGAGCGCCTCGAAGAAGCGCTCCGCGTCGGCGACGCTCTCGTCGTCCTCCGGCAGCCCCGATCGGAGCATGAAGCGCACCGTGTCGGGGTACTCGATCGCGGCCTCGTGGCCGAACAGCGCCTTCTCCTCGCCCGTGATGGCGTCCTCGTACGTCGCCAGACACGTCAGCGTCGAGTGTCGCTCGCGGCCGCCCCGCCCGTCGGGGAGGTCGAGCACCGTCCGGGTGCTGCCGAGTTTCACGCCCACCGCTTCGGGGCCGTTTGTACCGTTGATTTCCGTGGATTCGTCGTCGTCGCTCATTGTTAATCACTCGCACACGAAGCGATCCGGACGATGGAGACGAGGCTGATCCGATGGTCCGCGGGCGTGAAGGGGCGGTCCCGCCGCGGGGCGTCGAACCCCTCCAGCCGACGCGTCAGCGCGTCGACCGCGTCGGGGGCGACCCAGCCGAGTTCGTCGTAGTACGACAGCGCGTCGCGGCTCCGCAGGTGGCCGCCGACGTCGACGAGGTAGCCGAGCCACTCGCCGACCTCGCGTTCCGCGTCCGGTGAGGCCGGGATCGCCCGCAAGTACGGGCGGTCCTCGGCGTCGGCGGGGGTCGACCCGTCGCCGGACAGCCGCAGCCCTCGCTGACGCTGGAGCAGCTCGGTGAACGCGGCCGAGCGGGCGGCCTGCTCCGCTCGGTTCCGGTTCGGCTGACGAAGCGACCGCTCCCGAGGCGCTTCGTCGGCGCCGTCCCGCGGTGCTCCCGCGATCCGGCGCAGCTCCCGTACGTCGTATTGCCGTGGATTCAGACTCATGTTCCGTCCGTCGTTCGCGTCCGTACCCCCACCGTCACCGTCGGGATATATGATAGTTCCTCCGCAGTTATCACCGATGAGAAACTAACGCCGCGCCCCGGGCCGTCGATTTCCCGAGCACTCCCCTCCTCACTCGGCGTCGGCCCACGGGAGCGGCTCCGTACACCAGTGACAGAAGTCGAGTTCGGCGTCGGTCTCCTTCCCGCAGCTCGGGCACTCCACCCGGGCGGCCTCGCCGTCGTCGCCGGTGAGCTCGCCGACCGGCGAGGCCACGGCGCCGCCGTCGTCGTCCGCGCTCGCGGCGCGGCGTCGGACCGCCTCGGCGGTCGCGTCGACGCGCTTCCGCTCGGCGACGTCCGCCCGGCCGACGACGAAGGCGTCGATCGACGACAGCACGGTGAGGAGGGCGACCGGGAGCGCGACCTCGGTCGGCAGCGCGGCGGCGGTCTCGAACGGCGACGCGGCCGACCCGCCCGGATCGATGTCGTAGAGGGTGAGGAGGGCGACGCCGCCGCCGACGACCGTGACGTGCCACAGCAGCGCCCGCCCCCAGCGACGCAGGACGAGGTGCCCGAGTCCCGGGAACGCCAGCGCCAGGACGGCGGCGAGGACGGGGCGCAACTGGTCTCGCATACGCCCCGGATTCGAGTGGGGGGTATTTACCGGCTACGGTGTCGGCGGTCCCCGGTCGCGGACGCCAACGCCCCTCCGTCGCGGATAACAACGGTTAATCGACGCGCGGTCCTCCGGGCCGCCATGAGCAGGCAGCGGGCGACCGCGTTCGTCCCCGGGCACGTCACCGCCTTCTTCAGCGCGCACCCGGCCGAGCGCCCCGCGGCCGCCGGGTCGCGCGGGGCCGGCCTGACCCTCACCGACGGGGTGACGGTCCGGGTGTCGACGACGGGGGCCGACGGTTCGGGACGCGACGACCCCGCGAGCGACGGCGCCTCCGGATCCCGCGCGATCGACGGCGAACCGGGGAGGATCGGCGCCGTCGAGGACGCGCTCGCGGCGCTGGGAGCCGGCGGGAGCACGGGCGAGGGCGACGGGCGACCGGTCGACGTCGCGGTCGAATCCGACCTCCCGATCGGCGCCGGCTTCGGCGTCTCCGGCGCCGCCGCGCTCGGCGCGGCCCTCGCGGCGAACGACCTCCTCGACCGCGGGCGCTCCGAGAACGAGCTGGTCCGGATCGCCCACGAGGCGGAGGTCGGTCGCGGCACCGGTCTCGGTGACGTGGTCGCGCAGGCCCGCGGCGGGGTCCCGATCCGACTGGAGCCCGGCGCGCCGGGGGTCGGCGAGCTCGACGGCGTGCCGGCCACCGCCCGCGTCGAGTACGTGACCTTCGGCGAGCTGTCGACCGAGGCGGTGTTGGGCGGCGACACGGACGCGCTCTCTGCGGCCGGCGAGGACGCGCTCGACCGGCTCCGCGCGGACCCGCGGCTCCCGACCCTGATGGACGCGGCCCGCGAGTTCGCCCGCGAGGCCGACCTCCTCGTCCCCGAGGTCGCCGAGGCGATCGCGGCGGTCGACGCTGCCGGCGATTCGAGCGAGGGATCCGACGGCCCCGGAGCCGCCATGGCGATGCTCGGCCGCACCGCCTTCGCGCTCGGCACCGGGCTCTCCGACGCGGGCTACGACCCCGAGATCTGTCGGATCGACGCCGTAGGCGCGCGGCTCGTCGATCAGCGGTGAAGGCCTTCTGCGGTGGCGCGTGCCTGCGAGGCCGCCTCGCGGCCGAGTAGCACGCGCGAGGGACGCCGTGAGCGAGAGGGCGACCGCAGGGAGCCCCGAGCGAGCGGCGAGGCTGGGGAGGTGTGAGGTGCTGTGCGGTGCGGTCGGGTGGGACTCAAAGGGGCAGCCGCGAGGCGGGCGCAGGCGACGTAAGGACCGCAAGGAGCGAGCAACGCGAGCGACTGAGGACCGCAACGAGCGTGCGCCCGCCTCGCGGCTGGGGCTTTGGAGGTGTTTTCGGAACCACTGACCGCGAAAACGTGTGACCGAGCGACTGGAGCGTCGGAGGTGTTCACCGCGACGGCAACGACCGATAAACGTCAGACACCGGGTCCACCACTCACAGACCAGTAAGCCGCGTACCGCCAACGGACCTATATCCCGCGCGCCGGTACGACGCCTATGGACGACCGACTCGAACGCGTCATCCGCCAGCAGCTCCGCGAGGCGGGCAAGCAGTTCGAGGAGGCGAAGCGGGCGTACGCCGAGGCGAAGGACGACCCCGACGGCGACGCCGCGGGAGCCGACCGGTACGACCTCCCGACCGACGAGGACGGGCGCGCTCGGATCGTCTGCCGGCGGCACGCGGAGCGGCGGGCGGTCGCCGTCGACGCCGAGGGGCGCCCCTCGTGTTTCGACGCCGGCCACCCCGACTGCGAGGGCTGCGCCGAGGACGTTCGCGACGGGGTCGTCGAGACCTGGTAAGGACCGGTTCGGCGGGCGCACCGTCGAGCGGGGTGGCCCCGTCGACCACCCGAAGGCGTTTTTAGACGGGCGTTCTCGGAGCGGCCATGAGGCGAGTGACGGTCGCCGTCGGGCTCCTCCTCGTCGTCGGCGTCGGGCTGGCGCTCTCCGGCGCCCTCGCCGGGCCGTCGGCGGAGGGACCGCCCGCGGGGGAGCCGTCGGCGGCGACGGTCCCCGAGGAGTCGCTCATCGCGGTCGACGGCGACTACCGGCTGTGGCCGTATACGAGCCGGAGCCGGTCGGTCGAGGGGCGGACGCTCGCGATCAACGTCGTGGTCCGCGCCGACGCGGCGGCGACGCGGACGGCGATCGAGAGCCGGACGGCCGGCGACTGGGAGGAGACCGACGGGACCGAGGCGGCGACGACCGCTGACGCCGAGCGGGTGCGGGCGTTCGTCGAGCGCGACTGGGCCGACGCCCGTAGCTCGACGCGGTACGGCTACGTTGAGGGGCCTGGGGGCGGGACGTGGCTGACGGAGATGTTCGAGCTCCACGACGGGACGTACCTCGGGGTGCGCGACCACCTCCGGGCGTACGAGTCGCCCGACGGCGCGTACACCGCGATCCAGGCCCACGAGGAGTACTACGACTGGTTCCGGCTGCGCCACACGGTGCCCGGAATCGACGACCCGGCGGTCCGGCTGGAAGACGAGTTCATCCGCGGGGCGGTCGACGCCGAAGTCAGCCGCGAGTACCGCGGCATCGAGGGCGGGTGGAGCGACGGCTGGATCTCGGTGATCGAGCTGGCGTCGCTCGCGACCGTCGCCGGCGCCCTGCTCCGGCGCCGGACCCGGGCGGCCGCCGTCGACCTCGCGCGACGGAGCCGCCGAGAGGCGGTACGACACGCGGACGCGGCGCTGCTCGGGGCCGCGCTCGGCGCGGTCGTCGTCGGCGTTCGGGCGACCGGGGTCGGGCTCGAACTCGCGTACCCGACCGTGCCGCCGAAGGCGATCGCCGGGCCGCTGTACCTCGTCCTCGCCGTCGGGCTGCCGGCGCTCGTCGTCGCCCGGTCGCGCGAGTGCGACCCGGCCGCGGTCGCACTCGCGGTCGTCGTCGGGGTCGGTGCGGGGTTCGTCATCGACTTCGCCGCGCTCGGGGTCGCGGTGCCGCCCGCGCTCGTCGTCCATCGGGTCGCGCTGCTGGCGGCGCTCGGCGCGGTCGCCGCCGGACGCGCCGCCGACGACCGTCCCGTCCTCGGTGCGGGACTCTCCGCGTGGGCGGTCGGGCTGGCGCTCCCGATCGCGGGGGTGATCTGAGGCGGTCGGTACCGAAGTCGCGGAGGCGGTCGATACCGGAATCGCGGCCGAATCCGTCGGGTCGCCCGCGCGGTGCAGCGCGAGGACACCACAGAAGAGATATACATCGGCGCCGAAACGATACGGAGGAATGAACGGGCACGTCAGCCGGCGAACGGCGCTCGCGGGGATCGGTCTGGGGGCCCTGAGCGCCGGCTGTCTGGGCCGAACCCGCAACATCGCGGGACGCGACGGGTCCTCCCAACTCACGCTGCGGATCGACGCGGCGCCGGCCGACAGCGACCCGAACGCGATCCGGATCGCCAGCCACCTCGCCGAGAACATGAACGCGGTGGGGATCGACGCCCGGATCAACACCCTCGGACGGACCGACCTCTGGCGGAAGGTGTTGATCAACCGGGACTTCGACGTGTACGTCGGCCAGTTCCTGGAGCACGAACCGTTCGACCCGGACGCGATGTACGCGTTCACCCACTCGCGGTTCGTCGCCGAGTCGGGGCGGCAAAACCCGTTCGGGTTCGCCGACCTCAACGGCGTGGACGAGCGGCTCGAACGCCAGCGCCGCGCCGAGGGCGACGCGCGGGCCGACGCCGTGACCGACCTCCAGCGCTCGCTGTGCGAGCTCCAGCCGTTCACGGTCGTCGCGTTCCCGGACCCGCTCACCGCGGTCCGCGGGGACCGGTTCGCGGGGTGGACGAACCGGCGGCCGATCTCCGCTACCGGGCTGCTCGGGCTGGAACGCGCGGGGATGACCGACGGCGCCGCCGAGAACGGTTCGACCGCCGACGGGAGCGGCGGGAACGCGACCCTCGACGACGCGGACGGCGGCGACGAAACCATCGACGACGCGGAGGGCGGGGACGGCGCCGCCGTCCTCCGGCTCGTGACGACCGACGCCAGCATCACGGAGAACTGGAACCCGATCGCGGCCGAGTACCGGCGGGAGGGGACGTTCACCGCGCTGCTGTACGACCAACTCGCGCTGGCGGACGGCGACGAGGTCGTCCCGTGGCTCTGCTCGGGGTGGGAGCGCGACGGCGACGGGACCGTGACCGTCGCGCTGCGCGACGCGCGGTGGCACGACGGGGAGCCGGTGACCGCCGGGGACGTGGCGTTCACGTACGAGTTCCTCCGGGACACCTCGATGGAGACGCTGGAGAGCGCGGTGCCGACGCCCCGGTTCCGCGGCCGGAGCTCGGTCGTCCGATCCGCGAGGGCGGTCGACGACGCGACGGTGGAACTCGCGGTCGGCGACGTCAACGACGCGGTCGCGGCGCGCGCCCTGCGGGTGCCGATCCTGCCGGAGCACGTCTGGGCGGACCGGACCGACCCTGCGACGATCGCCGGCTTCGAGTTCGACGCGGAGACGACCGAGGCGGTGGTGACGAACAACGAGGACCCGGTCGGCAGCGGGCCGATACGCTTCGTCGAGGCGACGCCCGAGGAGTCCGTCACCTTCGAGCGGAACCCGGACCACTTCCTCGTTCGCGCGGGCGAGGGGGAACCGTCGTCGGATCCGGCCGCCGGGGTCCCGGAGCGGTTCCGCGGGAAGCCGGCGTTCGACCGGCTGGAGGTCAGGGTGATGTCGTCCGACATCGCCGCGGTGCAGGCCGTCGGCGACGGGCTCGCGGACGCGACGGTATCGAATATCGGACCGGACGCCGTCCCGCGGATCGGCCGCGAGGCCGACGCGCGGCTCGTCACCGGACGGGCGGGCGGCTTCTACCACGTCGGGTACAACGCCCGACGGGCGCCGCTGTCGAACCCGCGGTTCAGGGCCGCCCTCGCGTCGCTGGTCGACAAGAGTGCCCTCGTCGACGACGCGTTCAACGGGTACGCGGAGCCGGCGGCGTCGCCGCTGGCGACCTCGCCCGAGTGGGTGCCGAGCGACCTCTCGTGGGACGGTCGGGAGACGGACCCGGTGTACCCGTTCGTCGGCGACGGCGGATCGCTCGACGTCGAGGCGGCCAGGGAGCTGTTCCGCGACGCGGGGTATCGGTTCGGCGACGAGGGGCGACTCCTTTCGAGGGGAGAATGAGCTGGCTGCCGTCGGTGATCGGGTCCGTCGCGCTGTGGACCGGCGGGGCGCTGCTCGTCGCGGCCGCGACGGTCATCGGCCCGGACAGGCTGCGCGGGCTCCGGGGAGATCTCGTCTGGCGCCTGCGGCGCTCGCGGCGCGCGCTCGCCGCGCTGGGGGTCGTGCTGGTCGCGAGCGCGGTCGGCCGGAGCTCGCTCCAGGTCGTCTCGCGGCTGTGGGGGCTCCAGCTGACGGGCCTGATCTACGCGATCGAAGGCGAGTTCGTCGGCCGGCTGCAGGCGACGTTCGTCACCCCCGAGCTGACGGCGTACTTCTCCGGCATATACGTGTACGGCTACGCGTTCCTGCTGTCGTTTCCGTTCCTCGCGTACCTCGCGCTCCCGCGGACGGAGCCGCTGCGGCGGCTGCTCGTCGCGTACGCGCTCAACTACGCGATCGGGCTCGTGATCTACACGGTCGTGTTCGCCCACGGACCGCGGAACCTGAACGTCGCGACGTCCCTGCTTTTCACCCACAATCCGGAGTTCACCGCGCTGACGAGCGAGATAAATAAGCCGACGAACGTCTTCCCCTCGCTCCACACGTCGCTCTCCGCGACCGTCGCGGCGTTCGCCGTCCTGACGCGGGACGAGTACCCGCGGTGGACGCCGCTCGCCCTGTGGATCTCGGCGTCGGTGGTGATCGCGACGATGTACCTCGGGATCCACTGGCTGATCGACGTGATCGGCGGGATCCTCCTCGCGCTCGGCTCCGTCTTCCTCTCGTACCGGATCGTCGGTTCGGACGGCGACGCGGGCGGCGGGAGCGAGGACGACGCGGGCGGCGAGAGCGAGGACGACGCGGGCGTCGACATCGACGGCGACGGCGTCGCCGGCGACGCCTAGCTCAGGCGCCCTCGACCAGCCGTTCGAGCTGCTCCGGCGGCACCGCGCCGCGGGCGGCGTGACCGTCGAAGGCGAACGTCGGCACGCCGGTGATCCCGCGCTGCCGCGCCGCGTCGAACATGTCCGTCACGCGCTCGCGGAGGTCGTCGTCGCCGAGCGCGGCGTCGACGGTATCGACGTCGAGCCCCTCGACGTCTCCCGCGATGTCGACGAGCACCTCGCGGTCGCCGATGTCCCGACCGTCCCGCCATAACGCCGCGAACACCGCGTCGTCGAAGGCGGGCCACGCCTCGGGAGCGGTCTCCTTCACGCGGACGGAGACGAGCTGTGCGGGCAGCGAGTCCACGTCGGTCGCGATCTCCTGGGCCATCTCGACGCCGTACTGCTCCTGCAGCCGGCGGACGTTCTCCCTGGCCTGCGCGTAGTAGTCTTCGCCCTTCCCGTCGTCGGCCTCGTGGTCGATGCTGCCGTCGGGGTTGCGCTTGCCCGCCCGGAGGTCGAACGGGTGCCAGTCGACCGCGAGCGGCTCCTCGCGCGTCGCCTGATACTCGGCGAGCGACCGCCGGCCGAGGTAGCAGAACGGGCAGACGTAGTCGGAGTAGACGGTGATCGATTCCGGCGCGTCGCCGGCGGACTCGCCGCCGGCCGCGTCGTCGGAGTGAGCGTTCGACATACCCCCGGTTCGACGGCGAGCGGCAAAGGCCGTTCGGCGGCGGCGATCGCCACGACTTAGTACAACTGAGTGGTACCATCAAAACATGACACGCGAGCGCGAGCCCGTCACCCCGCCCGTCGCGCTGACGGTCGCCGGCAGCGACAGCGGCGGCGGGGCGGGGATCCAGGCGGACCTGAAAGCGATGACGACCCACGGCGTCTTCGGGACCGCGGTCGTGACGGCCACGACGGCGCAGAACACCCGCGGCGTCGAGGACGTCCACGCCGTCCCGGCCGACCACGTGGCGAGCCAGTACGACGCCGTGACCGAGGACTTCGACGTCGGCGCGGTCAAGACGGGCATGCTCGCCACGGCGGACATCGTCGAGACCGCGGCCGGGCTGCTCGCCCGGTCGCCAGCCCCGGTCGTCGTCGATCCGGTGATGGTCGCCGCGACCGGCGACCGCCTGCTCTCGCCCGCGGCCGAGGAGGCCTACGAGGGGCTGATCGAACGCGCGACGCTCGTCACTCCCAACGCCGACGAGGCGGCGGTCCTCGTCGACGACCCGGTCGAGACGCCGGCGGACGCCGCGGCGGCCGGCCGGGAGCTCGTCGCCTGCGGCGCCGACGCGGCCCTCGTGAAGGGCGGCCACCTCGACGAGGGCGGCGATCGCGTCGTCGACACGCTCGTGGTCGGGGACGCGCACGGGGAAGGGAGGGACGACGGCGACGACGGGGAGCCCGAGCCGACCGTCGTCCGCTTCGAGAACCCCCGCGTGGCGACCGACGCGACCCACGGCTCCGGCTGCGCGCTGTCGAGCGCGATCGCGGCGCGGCTGGCGCGCGGCGAACCCCTGCGCGAGGCGGTCGAGAGCGCGGTCGGCGAGATGGAGACCGCGATCCGCCGCGGCTACGACGTCGGCGAGGGTCCCGGCGCGGTGAACCCGACCGCGTTCGACGGCGGGGCGTGAGGGGGAACGGGGACGCGGTCAGACGAACGCGAGCGGGGTCATCAGCGCGACGCCGAGCGCCATGCCGCCCGCGAGCATCGGCTTCCCGCCGCGGGGGAGGTCGGCGCCCGCCGCCAGCGCCTCCGGGACGAACTCGGTCGCGACGAGGTAGATCATCGCGCCGGCCGCGAACCCGAAGCCGTACGGGAGGAACGCCCGGGCGTACCGGACGAAGGCGAAGGCGATCACCGCGCCGACCGGCTGCGGGAGGCTGGAGAACACCGCCCACCAGACCATCTTCCACTTCGAGACGCCCATCGCCCGCAGCGGGATCGAGATGGCGGTCCCCTCGGGGACGTTGTGGATCGAGATGGCGAGCGTCATGAACACGGCGAGCAGCGGGACCGTGAACCCGAACAGCGCGGTGCCGCCTTCCAGACCGAGGTCCGCGAAGGAGACGCCGACCGCGATCCCTTCCGGGAAGCTGTGGACCGTCAGCACGCCGAGGATCAGGACGAGCTTCTTGAAGTCGGCCTCCTCGTACTCCTTGGGATCGATCTCGGCGTCCAACAGCACGTCGTGCGCGACGACGACGAGGACGACGCCCGCGAGCATCCCGATCCCGATCTCGGCCGGCGTCCCTTCGGCGAGCCCCTCCTGAACGAGTCCGAACAGCGATGCCGAGAGCATGATCCCGGAGGAGAACCCCCACAGCGCCACGTTCCCGCGGTCGCTGATGGAGTCGAAAATGAAGAACGGGAGCGCGCCGATCCCGGTCGCGAGCGCCGTGATCAACCCCGCGACGAAGACGAAGGCGAACGCGTCGAGGGCGGCGGCGTCGGGGCCGAGCATACGTTCGTCGTTCGCGGAGCGCGGCGATAAACGCGACGGGCGGAACCACCGACCGGGAACGGGAGGCCGCCGCCCTAACTGAGTGCGCGGACGAGACCGAGGAGGACCCCGAGGAGGAACAGCGCGAAAAGCAACAGGATGACCGTAAGCTTCGTCCCGGGAGACAGCAGGCGGTTGGTGGCCTGCTCTGGAGGGAGCGGCGGTCGAAGTGACAGCGTCACGGGATTGTCACCGCGGCGAGCGAGCCCGTCGACCCGCCCGGCTGGGCGGCGGGGTCGTCGTTGGGCCCGTCAGACGAGGGGTCGTCCTCGGCGTCCCCGGCGTCCGCGGGAGCGTCGTCGGTGTCGCTGTCGGCGTCACCGCCGCCGGCGGGAGCGGTGCCGTCGGCCGCGCTGTCGTCGCCGTCGGCGTCATCGCCGTCAGGGGAATCGTCGTCGGGAGCGTCCGACGGCGAGGGCGCGGGTTCGGCGGTCGTCGCCGACTCCGGCTCCGAATCGGGATCAGTCGGTTCCGGACCGGAGTCGATCGGTTCTGACTCGGAGTCAGTCGGTTCCGGACCAGAGTCAGTGGATTCGCCGTCCGGCGATTCCGAGTCCGACGATCCCGCATCTGCCATGTCCGAATCGGTCGGTTTCGGCTCGGAGTCGGGCGATTCGGGATCGTTTCCGTCGACCTCCGTGTCAGGCGAGTCGGACTCGGAGTCTGCCGAGTCGGCGTCGTCGCCGGAGGACTTCGACTCGGTACCGACGGCCGTCTCGTCACCGACTGGGTCTGGCCCGTTCGGTCCCGTATCCGACCCGTTCGCCGACGTATCTGACCCGTTCGCCGACGGATTGTCTGTCGGCGATCGCAGCGCGACCGGATCGGGTCCGCCGGTCTCCGACGGGGTCCCGGTGAGACCGATCTCTCCGAGTTCCTCGGTCGTCGAGACGTTCTCCGGTTCGAACTCCTGCGCCTCGAACGTCACCGTCACGTCGGCCTCGGACGAGAACACCGCGAGGGTGTACCCGCCGCCGAACGCGACGCTCCACACCAGCAGCGCGGCGACGACCGCGACGGCGACGCCGCGGGGGGCGGCCATCACTCCGCCTCCCCGGCGCCGTCGGTTTGCGCCGGACCGACCGCCGAGCCGTCCGGTGCCGTCGGGAGCGACCCGTCCGGGGGGTCGTCGGCCGCCACCGTCTCGCCGTCGGGCGACGCGGGGGTCGTCGGCGGTTCCGCGGTCGCGCGGTCGAGCACGCCGCTCGCCGGGACCCAGGTCGCGAGTCCGCCGAGCAGGACCGTCGTCGCGGCGACCGCGACGGCGATCGTCGCGGCCGTCTGGAGCTCGATCGCGACGTAGATCGCGTAAGGCGCGAAGACGGCGAGCATCGCGACGGCACCGCCGACCGCGTCGACCGACACGCCGCCGGCGTCGGTCGCCGACGCCGCGGTCGTCGCTCCCGCCTCAGACTCGGCCTGTGCCGGCGGTTCGGTCGCGGTCTCGGGGGGGAGCGCCGGCTCACACTCGGCGGTCGACGTCGCGTCGGCGGGCGAGTTCGCGTCGACGAACGCGTCCGTCTCCGCGGCCGAATCCGCGTCGGCGACGGCCGCCGCGTCCGGGGCGCCGCCGTTTCGCGAGCGGACGACCGACAGCAGCTCGGACGCCGCGAGCAGCCCGAACGGCAGGACGACCAAGGCGACGAACCCCGCCCGCGTGCCGGCGAACTGGATCACGTACCCGATGTACGGGATCGTGAAGACCACGACGCCGACGAGGTTCGACCCGGGAACGAGCCCGGGGTCGGGCCCTTCGTTGGCGTCGCCCATCGTCTCGAAGGCGAGGGCGCCGCCCTCGTCGACGACGTCGATCACACGGTGCGTCACGGGCACCTCGCTCGTGCCGCGCATGAACGTGATCACGTCGCCAGCGGCGACCGCGGCCGGGTCGCGCTCGGCGACGATCACGACATCGCCGGGGGCGATCGACGGTGTCATGCTCGCGGTGAGCACGACGAAGCTCTCGTCGGCGCCGACGACCTCGGGGGCCGCGAACACCGCGAACGGGGCCACGAGGGCGATCAGCACGACGATTCCGAGTACGTTCGCCGCGCGTTTCGTCCGTGGTGATGTGAGTAGTTGTGTCATCAGTTCTCTTCCGTGCCGCACAGCGGCTCGCCGGTCGTGGTCATCGCCGCGACGACCTCGAAGTCGCCGTAGACGTCGCCAGGTCTGAGAGGCACCGAACAGCTCGTGTGGATATTGGTCTCGGTGTCCTTATCGCGTGACTCGCCGCCGTCGGAATCGAGGTAGATGTTCGGCCCGATCCAGCCTGGGGTGTTCGTCCCGGCGTCCGCACCGTCGAGGGCGAACTCCTCGTTCGGCCGGACCGTGACGTCGAATATCGTCGTCGGGGGGTTGTTGCCGTTTCCCCTTCCGTTCCCCCCTCCGCCGCCGCCGGCGGCTCGGACGATCAGCGGGTCAAGCGTCTCGTCGCCGAGGTAGCGAAGCGTGATCCCACCGATTTTGGTGCCGTTGTCGTTCTCGCAGGGGACACACTCGTTCTCCTCACAGACCCGCCCGGCGAAGGGGTTCGACCCCCCCGCCTCGTCTTCGGAGACGTGGCGGCACTGCTCGGCGTACAGCCCGAGCGAGAGCGAAGCGGTGTTTCCGGACAGCGAGTCGGGCGCGTCGGCCGGAAGCTCCGCGACGACCTCGACCGTGATGCCGTCGTCGGGACCGAGGCAGTCGTCGTCGATCCGCTCGCCGTCGACGAGCTTTGCGACGGCGGCAGCGAGCGGACCGAGTCCGCCCGTCACCGAGCGTCCGTCGACGAGGACGTCGACTGCGAGGGCGTCGGCGAAGTCGCCGTCGGCCGCGGGACACTCCGCCGCGAGCCAGACTCGGGCGGGGTTGGTCCGGACGCCGACCCGAAACGAGTCGGAGCCCCGCTCGTCCGGGCCGCGTCCGATACCGGAGACGTCGACCGTCACGCGACCGTCGGTGAGCTCGTCGTCGACGGTCAGCTCGACCGAGCCGGCACCGAGGCCGTTGCCGGGGAACGAGTCGCGGTCGGAGAGGAACGCGCCGGTGCCGATCCCGCTCGCCATGCCGACGGCCCCGACGCTCCCGATCCCGGCGAGCAGCCGGCGGCGGCTCAGTCCGCTCGGTCGCCGTCCGGCGTCGTCTCCGGGGGTCATCGTCCCACCTCGGTGGCGTCGCCGCCGGTCGAGGCGCTCATCGCGAAGGGGTTCCCCTCGGCCGAGCAGTCGGCGGCGGCGAACCGCACGTCGAAGTCGACGGCGCCGCCCTGTCCGGCGTTACCGCCCTCCCCGTCGAACTTCCAGGTAAAGGTCAGACAGCGGCGCTCCTCGGTCGTGAGACAGCCGTTCCCGAGCAGCGTGGGATCGAGTTCGATCCCCGTCGCCACCGGGTCGGCGTTGAGTTCCGCGAGCGTGCCGGCGGCGATCAGCTCGCCGTAGCCGGCGAAGTCGCTCTCGGCGCCCGCGCACGCGCCGACCCCGAGGAGACCGGTGTCGTACCGGACCTCCAGCCGGATGCGGTCGGCGAGCGCGCGGTCAACCGCGCTCACGTCGGGGCCGTCGAGGGCCGGGCCGATCCTCAGCCACACCCGGACGCCGTCGGGCGCCGCGCCCGCGGGGTCCTCCAAGCGGAGGCCCACGCTCGCGGTCCCGGTGTCGTGGGGCAGGGCGTCGTCGACGTCGACGAGACGGATTCCGGCCGCCTCGACGTCGTCTTCGGCGTCGGTCGGACTCGCATCGACGACCGTCCCGTTCTCCGTCCGCCGCCAGCCGACGAGCAGGTCCCACGGCCGATCCGTCTGCGCGTAGGTGTAGTCCGTATACTCACCCCAGCTGTCCGTCCCCGTCGACCGTCCGGAGGCGGCACCGAGGGTCGCGAAGCCGACGGCTCCGGCGCCTGCGAGTGCCTCCCGCCGCGTAAGTCCTGATTCCTTCTGTGTCATTGTGTGTCGTCGCGGCTCCGGACGGCCGTGTCGTCGATACGCTCCCTCGTCTCACCCCTCTCTACCACTACCGTGCCCGTATGTATGCGCGTCATACCCGACCGGTCCGATGGCCGTACCCAACGGTACGGACACCGTACGCCACCGCGGTCGCCCGATCGGTTCCACCGTCGATCGGCTTCGACCGTCACGTCGCGATGGGTCCGAAACCCCCGATCAGGCCGACAGCGACGGCCCGGCGCCGTCGTTGTGGCGCGCCTGTTCGGTGTAGAAGCCCAGATCGAAGGCGAGCGTGTCGCCTTGGACCTCGTTACCCACGCCGATCGGGAGCTCCCACGAGAGCGCGACGCAGTGCATCACGCCGTCGCCGCGGAACGGGTCGCGGTTCGCGTCGTCGGGGGCGTCCCCGAGCTCGTCGTACGGCGTCGACCGGTTCCCGTCGAGCGGCACGCCGTTGCCGTCGGCGAGCGCCGCGAGGACGTTGCCGAGCGAGTCCTCCATGATCTTCTTCTCCTGTGCGGTCTGTGCCGCGAGGTTACCGAACACCGTCGGGATGTTGAGCGGGTCGTCGACGTCGTTGAAGTACGCCGGGTCACCGCCCGCGCCGCCGGCCGGGCCGGCCATCGCCTGGAGCGTGCTCGCGCTGCCGTCGACGTTGATCGTGTACACGTTGGTCGCGGGGGTCGGCGACGCCGCCCGCGCGTCGGCCGCCGCGCCCGTCGGCGAGGAGAACGACGTGCTGCCGGTCCCGTTGAACGACTCGCCGTCGGAGAGGACGATGTTCCGGTACTCGACCCCGGAGCGTCCGTTCGCGTCGAGCTCGGCCTGCGCGTCGTCGACGCCCTCCCCGATGTAGGTGCCCGTCGCGATGCCGCCCGCGTTCGCGAACGGGTCCGGATCGCCGTCGCCGTCGCTCGGCGACGAGGGGCTGGTGCCGGTCACCACGTCCGCGAGCTTCTGCCGGAGCCCGTCGAGCGCGCCGTCGACCGTCGAGAGGTCGCTCGTCAGGCCCTGAAGGATCCCCGTCCGCGGCACGGAGTCGTCGCTCCCCTCGCCGTCGAAGTACGCCACGCCGACCTGAACGTCCGACCCCTGCGACTGGAGGTAGCTGACGAACTGGCGGGTGCCGAGCTCGACGAGGTCGATCTTCGTCGTCTCGCCGTAGGTGGTCCCGCCGACGGTGACGTCGTCCTCGCTGACGAGGCCGCCGTACTCCTCGTACAGCATCGAGCCCGAGAAGTCGAGCGTCAGCATGATGTCGACCGGCTCCGCGCCGTCGTACACGTTGTCGCAGTCCTCGTCGTACCAGAGCGTCGCCTGGATCGCGTCGCCGAGGTCGCCGAGGTTGTCCGGGTCGACGAGCATCTCGGGCTCGGTGGCCGTGCCGCCGTCGTCGTCCACTCTGTCCGCCTGCATCCAGATGTAGCCGGGGTTATCACAGAGGTGCAGCGAGAAGGTGATCTCGCCGGAGTCGCCGGGCTTCACGTCGGAGAACTGGACGAGCGTCTGCATCTCCTCGCCCGTGACGGGGTCCGTACCGAAGTCCGCCTCCGACAGCGGCGGGATGGTCTCGCAGTCCAGGATCGGGAGGTTCGCCCCGTTGCTGTCCTCGTCGTCCTCGTCCGGGTAGTCGCTGTAGCTGAACACCTCGCCGTCGATCTCGACGGACTGCTCGCCGTCGCCGTCGTGGTCGGGGTGCGCGCTGACGAACTGGTGGCCCTCGCCGAAGTCGTACGTCTGCTGCCAGTCGACGAGCAGGTCGAGCTGGCCCGCAGTGAGCGTGTTGCCGTCGAACGACTCGGTGTCGTTGAAGTACGCCGTCGTGCCGAGGCCCGCGCCCGCGGAGGCCACGCCGACCGCCCCGAGGCCGGCCAACACGGTTCGCCGCGACAGTCCGATGCTGTCGATATTGTCTTTGTCTGCCATGATTGTGAATCCCCGAAGGGAGTCCCACCGACGGAGTCGAACCGTCGTCCCGGCCGCCCGCAGGGGTCCGGAATGGGTGGTGGTCAGTCGGACGGGCGCCGTCGCGCCCGCCGCGTCACGCGCCGATTTAGACGTTGATGACCCCCGACGCGTCGGTCACGGTGTCGATGGCCGCCCGGCCGTCGTTCGAGCTGTTCGGCGTTCCAACGCCCTCGCCGCCGTCACCGGCGTACACCTCCTTGACGACGAACTGGGTCGGAACGCTCGACAGCGACGGCAGCGCGCTCGTCCAGTCGATGACGAACGTGTAGGTCAGCTGGTCGCCGCTCTCGACGGCAACGAAGCCGGGCACGTCTTCCGACGCGGTGTCGGTGCGGTTGTTGTTCCCGCCCGTGCCGATATTCCGCCGGATGTACCCGCCGGCGCCGCTCGCGCCGCTCGTACTGTTCGCGACCCCGCCGACGCGGGCGCCGGCGTTTGCGCCGCCGTAGCCGAGCCGGAAGTCGTCGTTCGGACTCTCGCCGAGACCGTCCGTGTCGACGTCGAAGTTCGCCTCGACGACGTAGGAGTTCGGATTGTTCGGCCACTCGCCGAGACCGGAGTTCCCGCCGCCGTACACGTCGCCGTCCAGCTCCACCTGTACGACCGTCGTCGGGCCGCTGCTCACCCGCGCGGTGATCCAGCTCCCCTCCGCGTCGCCCTGTCCGTCACCGTCGCGGTCGACGCCGGGACCGGAGTCGGTGGTCAGGACGGTGTCGAACTCGACGCAGGGGTTGTGGGTCCCGTCGTTGTGGCGAGCCTGGACCGCGTAGAACTCGAAGTCGAAGGCGACCGAGTCCGTCTGAATCTCGTTTTCGACGCTCGTCGGCACCTCCCAAGTGAAGCAGACGCACTGCTCGTCGACGTTCGGTTCGCCGTCGGTGAACGGCTCGGTGACGCCATCGAAGGTGGGGCGATCCGCGAGCGACGCGTTCGCGTCGCCGTCGCCGGACAGCGGGACGCCGGCCCGGAGCGCGAGCATGACCTCCGCCAGGGAGCCGGAGACGATCTCGTCGCCGATTTCGTTGCCCCCCTCGCCGTCGTCGGTACAGTACGAGACGGTCACCTGCATCGCGTCGGCGAGCTCGCCCACGTCGGGCGTGTCGTCGTCGTCCATCTCGGGCTCGGACTGCCCGTTCTCCGCGTTCGCGGTCAGCTCGCCGCACATCCACATATACGCTGGGTTGTCGACGATCGAGAAGCAGAACTCGCCCTCGCCGGAGTCGCCGGGCTTCA
>NZ_CVRT01000045.1 GCF_001261915.1 Halorubrum sp. SD626R | reverse complement strand
GTAGTTGACGTAAGCACCGCAGCGAATGAGCGCAGCGAACGAGCGAGGAGCGCAACGAGCGTACTGCGCCCTCGCGACTGGGGCTTTGGAGGAGAGCGTCGTCGATCTGTGAGCAACTGTTTATTAGTAGTAAACTGACTCGTTAACGCATTCCGTCACTCCACGACCGGCAGGTCCGCGCGGCTCCCCTTCGGTACCACCGAGCGCAGTTCGTCGTAGAGATACAGCCCCACCCCGATGGGCGCGGTCCCGCCCGCGATCTCGTGAGTCGCGATCAGGTATCCCCAGTCGCCGTCCCACTCCGGGAGATCTTGGTCCTCGCCGGCGACGAACCGGGACGCCTGCTCGGGACCGAGTTCGACGACGCTCTTCGTCGCGTGGTGCCCGAACCGGGTGGCGGCCCGACTCGTCGGCTTCCAGTGCTCCTGACGCGTCCGGAGGAAGGTCATCCCGATCGCCTCGACCTCGCTCGGGTCGGTCGCCTCGCCGTTGAAGACCCAGACCTTCCCGGCCCCCTTCTCCCAGAAGCTGTATCCTTCGAACACCTCCCTGTCGACCCCGAACCGCTCGTCCCACCAGTCGAGCACCTCCGCGCGGCTCGCGCGCCCCTCGACCTCGCGGTCGGCGGGGGTCTCGGGGAGCCGATCGAACCGCTGGCCGTCGTTGGTGGGCGCGCCGCCGTCGGGCCGGGCGCCGTCGCTCACGCCGCCACCTCCCCGTCGCTGGCGCTCTCGTCGCCGTCGCCGCCCACGCGCAGCTTCGCGCAGAAGAACCCGCCCGTGTCGTTGTGGTGCGGGTAGACGCGGTGCGCGCGCGTCACCGACTCGTCGTACCTCTCGCCGTCCCACTCCGTCACGCCGGGGACGGTGTCGAGCGGGAGGTCGAACGCGAGTATCTCGCAGTCTTCAGCCTCCAGCACGTGGTCGAGCACCGCCTCGTTCTCTTCCGGTGCGAAGGTGCAGGTGGAGTAGACGACGGTGCCGCCGGGGCGGGTCGCCTGCACGGCGCGCGCCAGGACCCCCTTCTGGATCCCGGCGACCGCGTGGACGTGGTCGAGCGTCCACTGGTCGAGCACGTCCGGGTTCTTCCGGCAGGTTCCCTCACAGGAGCAGGGGGCGTCGACGAGGGCGCGGTCGAACTCGTCGAACGCGAGCGGCTTCGTCGAGAAGTTGCGCGCGTCCTGGTTCGTGACGATCGCGTTCGTGATCCCGAGCCGCTCGGCGTTGTGCCGGAGCGCGGAGAGCCGCCCGAGGTTGTTGTCGTTGGCGACGAGCGTCCCCTCGTCGTCCATCGCGTCCGCGATCTGGGTGGTCTTGCTGCCCGGGGCCGCGCAGGCGTCCCAGACGCGCTCGCCCGGTCGCGGGTCCAAGGCGAGCCCCGGCAACACCGACACCTCCTCCTGACCGTGAGTCCAGCCGTGGACGTACGGCCAGTTGCCCCCGGGATTCCCGTCCGGGAGCCGGAAGAGGCCGTCGTGCCAGTCGACGGGCTCGTACGCGACGCCCTCCTCGTCGAAGGCCTCGCGGACGCGGGCCGGCGTCGCCGCGATCCGGTTCGTGCGCACGACCGATGGGAGGGGCCGGTCGCACGCCGCCCGGAACGCGTCGACGTCGTCGACGAGCGACTCGTATCGGTCGAGCGGATTCATGGCCCTCCTTTCGCGTCGGGCCGTTAGACGGTTTCGGGACGGACGCGGGCTGACGTGACCGAGGTCGCTACGGTTCGTACGGGTCCACCGCCGCGTCGAGTCGATACACCTCGTCGACCGCATCGAAGTCGTCGTCGAGGGCGTAGAGATAGCCGAGTCCCTCGGTCTGCATGTATCCGACGATGCACGCGTCGACGAACGAGAGCGGCTCGTGCCGCCTGAAGCGAGCTTTCGCCGCTGCGAGCGCGTTCGCCGAGAGCGAGTCGACGTGGAACCGAGCGTTCTCCTCGATTCGATCGAGGAGGTCGACGGCCGCGTCGTGACCGGCGTGCGTCGTGAGCCCGTTGAGCGTCTCCGCGAGCACGTTGTCGAGTATCACCGCTTCCGGCAGCGATCCGTCGTCAATCCCGTGGAGAATCGGGAGCGCGGCGTCGTGAGCGGTGTCCCTTCGGTAGGCGGCCGCGAAGAGCACCGTCGTGTCGAGCAGTGCGCGCGGCATTCACTCGACGTCGACGCCCCAGGCGTCGTGGTCCGACGCGACGTCCGTCGCGTCCGTTCCGTCATACCCCTCGAAGGCGCTGAACGTCCCGGATCGCTGCCGAACGAGCTGAACGCGAACGGTTCCGTCGTCCTCGAGGTGCCACCGGAGCCGGTCGCCGTCGTCGATGTCGAGCTCGCGGCGGATGCGAGCCGGGATGTTCGCTTGGTTCCCCGACACCTTGCTTTCGGCGTCGACGCGATCGGTGCTCATGCCTCACGATACGGAGCGGATCGGTAAAAACGTAGTGTGACGATACACTACTCGAACGGGTCGACGGGCGGTCCGGCGAACTCCCGCCCCAGCTTTAGGTCGCTGCCCGGAGTAGGCGAACCCATGGCACGCATCTCCGTCCTCGACGACGACGTCTCGCTGGACGAGCCGACGCTGGTGGAGGGGTTCCCTGGCGTCGGCCTCGTCGGGAAGATCGCGACGGACCACCTCATCGACGTCCACGGGATGACTCACTACGCGAACGTTCACTGCGACGGCCTCCCGCCGGTCGCGGTGTATCACGAGTCCGAGACGGCCGCGACGACCCCGGTGCGGCTGTACGCTGACCCCGAGAACGACCTCGTCGCGCTCCGTAGCGACATACCGGTGAAGCCGAGCGCGGCGACGGAGGTCGCGGCGTGTCTCGGCTCGTGGTTCGACGAGGTCGACCTGTTCCCGATCTTCCTGTCGGGGCTCGGCCGCGAGAAGGACGAGGCGCCGCCGAGCCTGTACGGGATCGCGACGGGCGACGGGGCCGAGGCGCTCGGGCGCGCCGAGGTGGCGGAGCCGTCCGAGTCCGGGCTCGTCTCCGGCCCCACGGGCGCGATGCTGGCGTCGGCGTTAGAGGCCGGCCGCGACGCGGTCGGGCTCGTCGTCGAGTCGGACCCGCAGTTCCCCGACCCCGAGGCGGCGCGGGTGCTCATCGGCGACGGCATCGACCCAATAGCCGGAATCGAGACGCCGACCGACGGGCTCGTCGAACAGGCGACGGAGATCCGGGACGCGAAACAGCAGTTCGCCGAGCAGATGCGGCAGGCGAACGAGGAGAGCTCGCAGGCCGAGCCGCTGAAGATGTTCCAGTGAGCGGCGTGGGGACTTCCCGAATCGTCAGTCGTCCGCCACGCCGACCGATCCGTCTCCCGCCTCCAGCTCGTCCAGGATCGGACGGTATTTGAGCTGGACCTCGTCCCACTCGCGGTCGGGGTCGGAGTCGGCGACGAGCCCGACCCCGGCGAAGAGGGTGGCCTGCCGGGGCGTCGCGACCGCCGAGCGGATCGCGACCGCGAAGGCGCCGTTGCCGGCGGCGTCGATCCAGCCGACCGGCGCGGCGTACCAGCCGCGGTCGAACGGCTCCGTCTCGTGGATCGTCTCCAGGGCGCGGTCCGGCGGAAGCCCGCCGACGGCGGGGGTGGGGTGGAGCGCCTCGACGAGTTCGAGCACGTGGCGGTCGTCGCTGAGCTCGGCCGTGATCGGCGTGTGGAGGTGCTGGACGGTCGCGAGCCGACGGACGCGGCGCTCGCCGGCGGAGACCGAGGCCGCGAACGGCTCAAGCTGGTCCCGGACGGTGTCGGCGACGAGCCGGTGCTCGTGGACGTTCTTGGCGTCTTCGAGCAGCTCCTGCGCGAGCCACTCGTCTTCCGCCGGGGTCTCGCCCCGCCCCGTGGTCCCCGCGAGCGCGTCGGTCTCGACGGTCCGCCCGCGCAGCGAGACCAGCCGCTCCGGGGTCGCGCCGAAGAAGGCGCTCCCGCCCTCGTCCGGCTCGAAGCAGTAGCGGTGGCAGTCGGCGTACTTCCCGGCGAGCCGCTCCAGCGTCGCCGCTCGGGGGAACTCGGAGGCCAGGTCCGCCTCCAGCGCCTGCGCCAGGACGACCTTGCGAAGCTCGCCGCCGCGGATCCGGTCGACCGCGGCCTCGACGCTCCCGCGCCACGCTTCACGGCCCGTGGTCCGACGCGTCTCGGTGATACCGGGCCGGGGCGGGGCGCCGGGGACGCCGCCGTCGAGCGCCGCGAGCCGCTCCGCCTCCTCGGCGAGTCGGTCCTCGACCGCCTCGACGGCGGCGTCCGGCCCGGCGGCGTTCACCGTGAGCCACGTCCCGTTGTCCGCGAACGTGAGCTGGACCCGCGGGAGCGCGAAGCGCGCCTCCGGGAAGGGCTCCCAGGGGTCGCCGTCGCAGGCCCCCTCGTGGAAGGCGAAGCCGCCGAAGATCCGGGGGCGGGCGGCCTCGGTCCCGGCGTGGACGTCGCCGGCGTCGAACAGGTCGGCGGCGGCGGTCCGGATCTCGGCGAACCGCTCCGGGCCGCTCGCGGTCAGCGTCGCGGCCGCGCCGCTCCCGAGCACGAGGGCGTCGTCCGGCGCGCTCCACGTCGTGCGGGGCGCAGAGAGGGCGTCGAACGCGGCCGTGAACGGGGGCGCGTCGATCGCCGTCGTACGGCTGACGAGGGGCGGAGCCGACGTCGAACGCGCCCGTTCCATTACCTCTCGTTCGGTGCCGCGGCCCCTTTACCCTGACTATCGCGGGGGTCGGCGCGGACGGCCGATCGTCAGCCGTACCGCTCCTCGTTCCACGGGTTCGCGGAGTCGCTGTAGCCCCGCTTCTCCCAGTAGCCGAGCTCCTTCTCGGTGAGGAACTCCACGCCCGAGACCCACTTGGCGCCCTTGTACGCGTACTTGTGCGGGGTGACGACCCGGATCGGTCCGCCGTGATCCGCCGGGAGGTCGTCGCCGTCGAGGCCGTACGCGAACAGGACGCCCTCGTGGGTGCACTCGTCGAGCGAGAGGTTCGTCGTGTAGCCGTCGAGCGCGTGGAAGAGGACGTGCTCGACGTCGTCGCCGATCCCGGCGCGGTCGACGATCTCGCCGAACTCGACGCCGGTGAACGCGCAGTCGAACTTGCTCCACCCCGTCACGCAGTGGAAGTCCTGTCGCTGCGTGACCGCCGGGAGGTCGCGGAACTCGGACAGCGAGTACGTCACGGGGGTTTCGACCGCGCCCCAGACCTCGAACGAGAACGTCTCGGACTCGACCGAGGGCGTCCCGCTCTTCGAGAGTACCGGGAAGCGGTCGGTCTCCCGCTGTCCCGGGGGGAGTCTGTCGTCGCCGTACTCGCGGTAGAGCCCCGTGAGGTCCTGGGCGTCGCCGTCGGACCCCGCCGCGGCGTCGGTGGCGCCGGATCCGGTCATACGACGGGAAAGGGCTCGCGTCCACCTATGCGTATCGCTCTCCGGTCCCGGCGGAACCCGGGTCGGATCCCGTCGGTCGGGGGAGAGGGACTCGCGACGCGGCGACCTATCGCTTATCGGGGATGATTTTTCTCTAACGGAGATAGGATTTGGAAACCACGAATGTAAGTTACAAGTATGCCGCCGTGAGGTTTCTCTTATCCGTATCTCCGACGCCACATTTATATACCCATTGCCATTACTCCCGGGCAGGAAATGCCACGAGTAGAGATAACCGTGCCGGAGCATCTGGAGATGCAGATCGCTCAGATGGTCGAGCAGGGGGAGTTCCTCAACCGCGAGGAGGCGGTCGAAGAGCTCCTGTCGACGGGAATAAAGGCGTTCAAGACGAGCGGTCCGCGAGACGACGAGGAGGACTCCGGCGGATTCGAGGACGAAGGCATGATGGGCCACGAAGACGAGTACGTGTTCTGAGCGGGCCGCCGCCGCGGTTCGCCGTCGCCGCCCGTTCCGCGTCCGACCGCGATTCGCTGATACCTTTTTGAATCGGCCTCCATCTCGACCCGTGCGTATACCCCTCAACAACGCTTAAAGGGTCTACGACCCGTATCACGCGGTATGCACAAGGACGAGCTTCTCGAACTCCACGAACAGATGGTGACGATCATGGAACACTTCCGCTCGCACGAGACCGTGGACGGCTCGCTGTTCGACCCGTACGACGAGCTGGAGGTCGACCCCTCGCACGTCCACAAGTCGAAGAGCGAGCACAAACACGCCGTGTTCGTGCTCGGCAACGCCCTGGCGAACGCGATGAGCGAGGACGAGTTCTCCCCCGCCGGTCGCGTCGGTAAGCGGATGGAGGAGCTCGCGGACGACGCCGAGAACAAGATCTGAGGCCCCGACTCTTCTGCTCCCCCGACTCGCAGATCCGCTCCGGACGGAGCGACGCGCCCGACCCGCGGATTGATATGCGGCCGACCGCTCCCTCTCTCACATGGTCGCGGAGGCGCTGACGTCCGACGCCGTCCACCTCGCCGTCGGCGGCGCGCTCGTCGCCGTCGCGCTCGCGGTCGTTTACACGACGGACCGACCGAGCGGCGCGTGGACCCGCGCGCTCCGCTCGCGCTTCCTGCTCGGCGTGCCGTGGGGGACGCTCGTCGCCGTCGCCGGCGTCGTCGGGGTGTACCTCTTCGTGCAGAGCGGGCTGGGGAACCCCGACCGGCCCGTCGTGATCCCGTTCCGCTCGTGGTCGTACCTCTACCCGGAGGGGCTCCTCTGGTCGAGCTTCGCGCACGCGAGCCGGGGGCACATCACGGGGAACCTCCTGTCGGCGCTCGTCGCCGGCGGGATCGCCGAGTACGCCTACGGCCACTTCCCCGGCGGCCGCGAGGTCGACGGCGAGACCGGGACGCTCCGGGCGGCGCTCCCCTCGCGCGAGTCGGTGCGGCGGGTCCGCTCGGAGGGGCTCGGCGCGTTCGACCTCGGGCGGATCGGGCGCTCGACGCGCGCGTCGCTCTCGGCGGTCGCGTCGCGACCGGACCTCGGTTCGCTCGCGGAGCGTCCCGGCGTTCGCGCGTTCGTCGTCGTGCCGGGGGCGATGGCGCTGTTCGGCGTCGTCTCCGCGCTGTTCGCGCTCGGACCGGTGATCGGGTTCTCGGGGGTCGTCTTCGCGCTGTGGGGGTTCGCCCTGGTCTTCCACCCGGTCGCCACGATCGCGGCGCTCACGGGCGCGACGCTCGTCGACGTCGCTCACGAGACCCTCCGGAACCCGGTCGTCACCGCCGGAGCGAGCGGGTCCTACGGTCCGCCCGGATGGGCGAACGTCGCGATCCAGGGGCATGCCCTCGGGCTCATCACCGGGATCGTCGCCGGCGCGTGGCTACTCCGGCGGCGGAAGCGGAACGCGCCCGGAGGCGACGGGGTCGGGACCTCGGTCGGCGGTGCAGGCGACGACCGGCGGACGGCCGCGCTCGTCGCGTTCGGCGCCGTTCTCCTCTTCGGCGCGTCGCGCCGGCTCTGGGCCGTGTACTGGTACCTCGGGAACCAGCGGTACGAGCTGTACCGGGCGCTCGGAGTCGGGCTGCTCGCCCTCCTCGCGGCGATCGTCGCCCTCGCGGTCGCGGGGCGGGACGAGCCGCTCCGCCCGGACCTGGCCGTGCCGGAGCCCGAGTCGATCCGCGAAGCGGTCCGGTCCGTCACGCCGGCCGCGGCGGGGGTGCTGCTGCTCGCCTCGGCGCTGGCGGTCGTCGCCGGGCCGGGCGTGGTCCCGAACCTCGTCGCCGTCGACGACGGCGACCTACCGGGGGACCCGATCGAGGTCGAGGGGTACCAGGTGACGTACGCGGAGAACGTCGAGAACCGACAGGTGAGCGTCGTCGACGTCGAGGCGTTCGGCCGGTCGACGAGCGTCAACACCTCGGGGGTGATCGTCCAGAACGCGGACCGAGAGATCTGGGCGACGGCGGTCTCGCGTGGGAACCTCGCCTTCTGGGGCTACCGCGCCGTCGACCTCGGCGGGACCGGCTGGCGCGAGACCGTCTGGGTCCAGCGCGTCGGATGGGTGGCGGCGAACGGGGGGCCGACCTACCGGGTCGACGCGGTCCGGAACGAGACGCGCTCGACGCTGTTCACGAGCGAACCGGCGCGGGCGGAGCCGCGGATCGACGGGCGGAGCGTCACCGTCGCCGCCGTCGAGGGCGGGTTCGAACTGCGTGTCGACTACGCCGGAGAGACCGAGACCGCCCCGCTCCCGGCGGCGAACGAGTCGGTGACGCTGCACGGAGTCACGTTCGTCCAAGAGCGCGACGCCGCGTTCGCGGTGCGGGGGGATACGCGGGTGCGGATCGCGGAGCGGGAGACGTACGAGGGGCGGCAATAGATCGGACTGAGTCCGTTTATCCCACCCCACAGACTGATTCCCGTCGGAAACGGCCGGCCGATGACACGAAGGACACCGCCAAAGCCCCAGTCGCGAGGACTCGCGCGGCTCGGTGTGCTCCTCACTCAGTCGCTACCGCTCCTTTGCTGCGGTGCTTCCGTCGCCGTGCTTCGCCCTCGCGGCAGCGTGGGCGCTTCGCGCCTCTGGCAGCCGGCGGCGCTGCCGCCGGCGACTGCCCCTTTGAGTCCCACCCCGTACAGCACGGCACCACGGCCTCATACCTCCCCAGCCTCGCGGTTCGCGCTCTGCGAGCGCTCACCGCGTCCCTCGCGCAGTGCTGCTCGGCCGCGGAGCGGCCTCGCAGGCACGCGTCACTGCCTCCCTATTCGTAAACGATCGTTACGTCACGCCCACTCGATCCGGTAGACCTCGGCGTCGATCTCCGCGGACTCCTCGGTGTGGTGGTCGAACTGCGCGTCGATCGCGAAGTCGGCGGCGAACGCGTGGGTCACCTCGCCGCCGTTGTCGGCCGCGAACGCCTCCACGAACTCCTCGCTGCCGGCGTTGTGGACCGAGTAGGAGACGGCCGCGACGCGGCTCGCCGCCGCCAAGAATCCGCGGTCGGCGTTTCGGTTCCCGTCTCGCGCGCCGAACGGCGGATTCATCACGACCGTCACGGGGTCCGGGACGCGGAGCGGGAGCCGCGTCGCGTCGGCCTGAATCCAGTGGATGGGCGCGCTCGCGGCCACTCGACGCTGGTTGGCCGTCGCGGTGGTCAGCGCGTCGCGGTCGAGTTCGACCCCGAACACCCGGGCCGGGCCGCGGAGGGCGGCGGCGAGCGCGAGCATCCCCGTGCCGGTGCCGAGGTCGAGGACGGTGCGGCCGTCGACGTCGCCGTGGAGGTCAGCGAGGTGGACGACGTGCGCGGCCAGGTCCGGCGGGGTGGGGTACTGTTCGAGCGCGAGGCTCGGCTCGTCGAACCCGGTGACGACGCCGAGCTTCGTCGCGAGCGAACGCTTCGACGCCATCCGTCAGGCCGCCGTCGCGTCGCCGCCGGCCCGGACGAGTTCGACGCCCTCGCGGCGGGCGCGCTCGGCCAGCGCCGACAGCGCCGGCTCCGCGGCCGCCGGGTCCGAGACCTCGTCGACGCGGACCTCGATCCGGCCGGCGCCGAGGAACGACGCGGCGCGGACGAACTCGCGGAGCCGGTCGGCCTCGCGCTGGGTCGCGAGCGTGTCCTCGCAGTCGAAGCAGGCCTCGACCGACAGCGTCGCCGGCTGGTAGCCGCGGGCCGAGAGTTCGGCCTTGAGGTCGCGGAGGTGCTCGGGCGCGGTGCTGTCGAGGTCGTCGGCGTCGATGACGATTGGATCGATCTCCGCAGGGCGACAGCCGCGAAGCGTCCCCTCGATCGCGTCGGACTGCGTCGTGCTCATAGCAGCTAATATGTAAAGGTTATACAAAAGACTTTGTAAATGCTTGATAGTAATTTTCTATCTCGGCGACCGGTGCGAAAATGTGACCCTCCACGGCGGTCACGTTTCGTATCCGACGCCCGGCGGCGGCGACGGTCGAGCGCGCGGAATCGACCGCGACGCGTCAGCGTGGACAACCGTTTCAACGTTAGAGACCCCGTTCGACGGCGGTTACGGCGAAACGAGGAGCAACGACGGCGCATGGTGATCCGGGACAAAGGTTTAAATGCGGCAGTAACCAGAAATCTTATAATGGAACGTCCGAGCCGCCAGCGTCAACAAGAGCGGAACACCGAGCAAGAGTCGGACGAGACGGAGACGCTCTCCTGCCCGGAGTGCGACTCGGAAGAGATCGTCACTGACGCCGATCAGGAGCTCGTGTGCGAGGACTGCGGCCTGGTGTTGGACGAGCGGAACATCGACCGCGGCCCGGAGTGGCGGGCGTTCAACCACTCCGAGCGGCAGTCGAAGTCGCGCGTCGGCGCCCCCATCACCGAGACGATGCACGACAAGGGGCTGACGACGACGATCGACTGGAAGGACAAGGACGC
>NZ_CVRT01000044.1 GCF_001261915.1 Halorubrum sp. SD626R | reverse complement strand
CGTTCGAGAAGATGCACCGGCCGAGATTTGAACTCGGGTTGCAACCATGGCAAGGTTGCGTGATACCACTACACTACCGGTGCGTGCTTCGCGTCTGCACATAGCCCGAGTCGGAGATATAAGGGTTCCGAACGACGGTCGGCGGAAGGGTCATCGGTGCCGCGTCCCCACACGGATCCGTACCCGAACGATGACCGACTCCCCCGACCGCGCCGACCGACGCACCGCCCTCCGCGCCGCCGCCGGCCTCGCCGGAACCGCCGGGCTCCCCGCAGTCGCCGGCTGTCTCGGCGGCGACGGGGACGACGGCGACCCCGGCGGCGAGGACGGATCCGACGGCGACGACGCCCCGGCGGACGACGGCGCCGACGTCGCGTACGCCGTCGAAACCGTCGCGGAGGGGTTCGAGAACCCGTGGGGGCTCGCGTTCCTGCCCGGCGACGGTCGCCTGCTGGTCACCGAGCGCCCGGGGCGGTTCTCCCTCGTCGACCCCGCGGACGGGGCCATCGAGACGGTCGCGGGCGCGCCCGAGGTGTTCGTGGCGGGACAGGGCGGACTGCTCGACGTCGCGGTCCATCCCGACTACCCGGATGACGCGCGCGTGTACCTCACGTACTCGGCAACCGCCGAGGACGGCCCGGCCGGCGGCGGGGCGGACGGCGCGACGACCCACGTCGGCGCCGGGCGGCTCTCCCTCGACGGGGCCGACGGGCCCGCGCTCTCGGGCTTCGAGGCGATCCGCGTCGTCGAGCCGTTCCGCGACACCGACATCCACTTCGGCTCGCGGGCGACGTTCGGCCCCGACGGCGCGCTGTTCGTCACGGTCGGCGACCGGCGCGACACCGACTTCGGGCCGGACCACGTCTCGCAGGACCGGTCGAACGAACTGGGCGCGACGCTGCGGCTGACGCCCGACGGCGACGCGCACCCCGACAACCCGTTCGTCGACGAGCCGGCCGCGTCGGACGCGGTGTACAGCTACGGGCACCGGAACCCGCAGGCGATGGCGGTGCGGTCGGAGACCGGCGCGGTCTGGCAGTGCGAGCACGGCGAGGAGGACGGCGACGAGATCAACGTCGTCGAGCGCGGCGGCAACTACGGCTGGCCGATAGCCAGCGAGGCGTGTCGGTACGGCACCGACGACCCCCTCGCGCCCGGCCACGGCGAGCGGGACGACGTGGTCGCGCCCGTCCACTACTGGCCGTGCGGCTCCGGCGGGTTCCCGCCGAGCGGCGCCGTCTTCTACGACGGCGACGCCTTCCCCGAGTGGCGCGGCGACCTGTTCGCCGGCACGCTCGCCGCGCAGTACCTGGGTCGGTTCACCGTCGAGGGGGCCGGCGCCGCCGACGCCGACGTCACCGAGCGCGACCCGCTGCTCGCCGACCGCGGCTGGCGCGTCCGGGCGCTCGCGGTCGAACCGGGGACGGGACGACTCTACGTCGCCGTCGACGACGCCGACGCGCCGGTCGTCCGGATCGCCCCGGACTGAACCGACCGGTGGTCGCTCCCGGTCCGTGCTATTGACTCCCTCGATTCGCGGGCCGGATCCGCCGCCAGACCCCGTGTGAACGCGCCACAGTCCGAAATCGGGACCGCTATCCTTTTACGGTGCCGTCCGAAATCGAGGGGTACAGTCTCGCCACGATGCGTACCGAAGACGGACTCACGATCTGTGTCCCGTCTTCGGTCGTCCGGGAGGCCGAGGACGATCGCGAGGCGACTCGCAAACTCGGCTACGTCGCCCGCGCGGCGGCGGTGTTCCGGGCGGATCGACTGGTCGTCTTCCCCGACGGGGAAGGCGAGCGGCGACGGGGCGGCGAGTACGTTCGGACCGTGCTGGGGTACGCCGCGACCCCTCCGGGGCTCCGCAAGGACCTCTGGGGGGAGCGCGACGAGCTCCAGTACGCCGGCGTGCTCCCGCCGCTCCGCGTGCCGTGGCGGACCGGCTCGACCTCAGACGGGGGAGAGTCGAAAACACAGGGACTCGTGACCGAGGTCGGACCTGAAGGCCGCGTCCGGGTCAATTCCCCGCTGCGGGAACACCCGATCTCCCTGCTCGTCCCTTCCGGAATGGAGGTCGAGCGGGGGGAGCGCGTCACCATCAGGGTCTCTTCGAGAGAACCGGTCCGCGCCCGCATCACCGGGAAGCCGGAGGACGGCTTCCAGGTCGTGGCCGCGGACCTGTCGGAAGCGCTCGCCGGCGACGGACTGTCCGTCGCGACGTCGCGACACGGGGAGGAACTCTCCGTCTCGCGGCTCGGCGACATCGTCTCGGACGCGCGGGAGGCCGGCGGGTACACCGTCGCCTTCGGCGCGCCCGAGCGGGGGCTTCCGGAGATGCTCGGGCTTTCGCCCGACGACATTCGGGCGGCCGTCGCCGACGGCCGCCCGGTCGAACCCGATCCGGGGTTCGACCTCTGGCTGAATACGATCCCGGCACAGGCGAGCGAGGTCGTCCGAACGGAGGAGGCTCTGTTCGTGACTCTCGGCTCGCTCACACTCACGGAGTAAACACATGCCACAACCAAGCCGACCACGAAAAGGCTCGCTGGGCTACGGCCCGCGCACCCGCGCAGACCGAGAGGTCCCGCGCATTCGCTCGTGGCCAGACGACGACGGAGCCCCCGCGCTACAGGGGTTCGCCGGCTACAAGGCCGGAATGACGCACGTCGTGATGGTCAACGACGAGGCCAACTCGCCGCGTGAGGGAATGGAAGAGTCCGTTCCCGTCACCGTCGTCGAGACGCCGCCGATGTACGCGGTGGCCCTGCGCGCCTACGAACAGACGGCGTACGGAAAGAAGCCGGTCGAAGAGGTCTGGGCGACCGAGTTCCACGAGGAGCTCGACCGCGCCCTCGACCTCCCGGCGGAGGACACCTTCGAGGAGGACGCCGAGGAGCTGCGCGCGCTCGTCGACGACGACGTCGTCGACGACGTCCGCGTCATCACCCACACCGTCCCCTCGGAGCTCGCGAACGTGCCGAAGAAGAAGCCCGACATCATGGAGACCCGAGTCGGCGGCGGCTCCCTCGAGGAGCGCGTCGACTTCGGCCTCGACCTCGTCGGGGAGGGCGGCGCCCACGAGTTCGGCGACGTCTTCCGCGCGGGGCAGTACACCGACGTCTCGGGCATCACGAAGGGGAAGGGGACCCAAGGTCCCGTCAAACGCTGGGGCGTCCAGAAGCGGAAGGGCAAACACGCCCGCCAGGGATGGCGGCGCCGGATCGGTAACCTCGGTCCGTGGAACCCCTCCCGCGTGCGCTCCACCGTCCCCCAGCAGGGGCAGACCGGCTACCACCAGCGCACCGAGCTCAACAAGCGCCTCATCGACTTCGGCGAGGGCGACGACGCCTCCGTCGACGGCGGCTTCGTCAACTACGGCGAGGTCGACGGCGAGTACGCGCTCATCAAGGGCTCGCTGCCCGGTCCGGACCAGCGCCTGCTTCGGTTCCGCCCGGCCATCCGGCCGAACGACCAGCCGCGCCTCGACCCCGAGGTCCGGTACGTATCCACCGCATCCAACCAGGGATAATCCATGAACGCAACAGTACACGACCTGGACGGCGGGGACGCGGGCAGCGTCGAGCTGCCGGCGATCTTCGAGACCGCGTTCCGACCGGACCTCATCGGTCGGGCGGTCTCCGCCGCACAGGCTAACCGGAAACAGGCTTACGGCGCCGACGAGTTCGCCGGGCTGCGAACCCCCGCGGAGTCGTTCGGCTCCGGGCGCGGGCTCGCGCACATCCCGCGCTCCGAGAACGTCGCCCGCCGCGTCCCGAGCGCCGTCTCGGGCCGCGCCGCGCACCCGCCGAAGGCCGAGAAGGACCAGAGCAAGAAACTGAACGACAAGGAGCGGCAGTTCGCCATCCGGTCGGCCGTCGCGGCCACGACCGACGCCGAGCTCGTCGCCGAGCGCGGTCACGCGTTCGACGACGACCTGGCGCTCCCGCTCGTCGTGAGCGACGAGTTCGAGGACCTCCAGAAGACTCAGGACGCCCTGGGCGTGCTGGAGGCCGTCGGCGCCGACGCCGACATCGAGCGCGCCGAGGAGGGACGCTCCGTCCGCGCCGGACAGGGCAAGGCCCGCGGTCGCAAGTACAGCCAGCCGAAGTCCGTCCTCGTCGTCACCAGCGAGGAGCCGTCCCGCGCCGCCCGGAACCTCTCGGGCGTCGACGTCGCGACCGCGGGCGAGGTCAACGCGGAGGACCTCGCACCCGGCGGACACCCGGGGCGACTCACGCTGTGGACCGAGAGCGCGGTCGAGGAGGTGGCCGACCGATGAACTCCGTCATCGAGCACCCGCTCGTCACCGAGCAGGCGATGAACGAGATGGACTTCAAGAACAAGCTGCTGTTCCTCGTCGACGTCGACGCGACGAAGCCCGACGTCCGCGACGAGGTGCAGGACCGCTACGACGTCACCGTCACCGACGTGAACACGCAGGTGACCTCGAAGGGGAAGAAGAAGGCGACGGTCACGCTCTCCGAGGACGACGACGCGACCGAAATCGCCTCGCGCATCGGGGTGTTCTGAGATGGGACGACGAATTCAAGGACAGCGGCGTGGACGCGGCGGCCCGACGTTCCGGGCCCCCTCCCACCGCTACAAGGCGGAACTGTCGCACAAGAAGCTCGAAGACGTGGATACGATCACCGGCGAGATCGTCGGGATCGAACACGACCCCGCCCGCTCGGCTCCGCTCGCGGAAGTCGAGTTCGAGGACGACGACCGTCGGCTCGTGCTCGCGCCGGAAGGCGTGCGCGTGGGCGAGACGATACAGGTCGGCGTGAGCGCGGAGATCAAGCCCGGGAACACGCTCCCGCTGGCCGAGATCCCCGAGGGCGTCCCGGTCTGTAACGTCGAGAGCAACCGCGGGGACGGCGGGAAGTTCGCGCGCGCTTCCGGCGTGTCCGCGACGCTCCTCACCCACGACCGCGACGTCGCGGTCGTCCAGCTCCCCAGCGGGGAAGTGAAGCGGCTCGACCCGCAGTGCCGCGCCACGATCGGCGTGGTCGCGGGCGGCGGCCGGACGGAGAAGCCCTTCGTCAAGGCCGGTAACAAGCACCACAAGATGAAGGCGCGCGGGACGAAGTACCCGCGCGTCCGCGGCGTCGCGATGAACGCCGTCGACCACCCCTTCGGCGGGGGCGGTCGCCAACACCCCGGCCAGCCGAAGTCCGTCTCGCGGGACGCCCCGCCCGGACGGAAGGTCGGTGACATCGCATCCAAGCGCACCGGACGAGGTGGCAACAAATGAGTTCCAACTACCGAACCGGCCGCGAGGGCAAGGAGTTCGCCTACCGCGGTCACTCGCTCGACGAACTGCAGGAGATGGACGTCGAAGAGGTCGCGGAACTGCTCCCCGCACGCCAGCGGCGAAGCATCGTTCGCGGCCTCGGCACCGAACAGCAGAAGCTGCTGGAGACGGTGCGGAGCCGCGACAAGGAGACGACGGCGGACAATCCGATCCGGACGCACCTGCGCGACATGCCGGTGCTGCCGGAGTTCGTCGGCGTCACCTTCTCCGTGTACAACGGACACAGCTTCGAACGCGTGCAGGTCGAGCCCCAGATGATCGGACACTACCTGGGCGAGTTCCACCTCACGCGAAGCACCGTCGAACACGGTCAGGCCGGCATCGGCGCGACCCGGTCCTCGAAGTTCGTGCCCCTCAAGTAACCCATGGGAATCAACTACAGCGTCGAGGCCGACCCGGAGACCACCGCCAAGGGGATGCTCCGCGACCGGCCCATCAGCGTGAAGGACAGCAAGGAGATCTCTCGGGAGATCAAAGGCGAGACCGTCGCCGACGCAGAGGAGTTCCTGCAGGAGGTCATCGACGAGGAGACCTCGGTGCCGATGCGCCAGCACAACGCCGGCGCGGGCCACCGCTCCGACATCGACGGCTGGGACGCGGGACGATACCCCGAGAAGGCCGCCAAGGACTTCCTCAAGCTCTTGGAGAACGTCAAGAACAACGCGACCGAACAGGGGTTCGACGGCGACGAGATGATCATCAAACACGTCGCCCCCCACAAGGTCGGCGAGCGACCCGGGCGGAACCCGCGAGCCGCGGGCGCCACCCAGTGGAACACCACCCTCGCCGACGTCGAACTCATCATCGAGGACCCGGAGGCTGCGGAATAATGGCTGACGAACACCAATTCATCGAGGACGGCCTGCGCCGTTCACAGATCAACGAGTTCTTCGCGGACGAGCTCGGCCGAGCAGGCTACGGCGGCATGGATGTCGCCAAGACGCCGATGGGCACGCAGATCGTCCTGAAGGCCGAGAAGCCCGGCATGGTGATCGGGAAGGGCGGGAAGAACATCCGCAAGATCACCACCGAGCTCGAGGACCGCTTCGACATGGACGACCCGCAGATCGACGTTCAGGAGGTCGACGAGCCCGACCTGAACGCCCAGATCGTCGCGGACCGTCTCGCGAACGCCCTCGAACGCGGCTGGTACTTCCGGAAGGCCGGCCACACCACCATCGACCGGATCATGGACGCCGGCGCGCTAGGCGCCGAGATCGTCCTGAGCGGGAAGGTCACCGGCGCGCGGTCGCGCGTCGAGAAGTTCAACCGCGGCTACATCAAGCACAACGGCGAGCCCGCCGAGGAGGTCGTCGACCACGGCCAGGGCGTCGCGGTGATGAAGCTCGGGACGATCGGCGTCAACGTGAAGATCATCCCGCCGGGCGCGCAGCTCCCGGACGACTTCGAGGTCCGCGAGGACGCCGAGGTCCCGGAGGTCGAGCAGGCCGCCGCGGGCGACGACGAGGGCGTCGAGGCGCTCCTCGAAGAGGAGCCCGAGGAGGTGCCGGACGTCGGCGCCGACGACGAGGACGTCGAGGTGCCCGACGAGGACCCGAGCGACCTCATCGACGAGGAGGTCGTCGAAGAGGTCGTCGAGGAGACCCAGGACACGGCCGCGGAGGCCACGGACGTCGCCGAGGAGGAGCCGGTCGGCGACGCCGAGGCGGACGACGTCGACGAACTCGACGAGGAGATCGAATCGGAGGCGGCAGACCTGGTCGCCGAGATGGAAGCCGCGGACGACGAGGAGGACGAGTAACATGGCGATCCTCTACACCGACGAGATCCGCGACATGACGGCGGCCGAGCGCCAGGTCGAACTCGAGGAGCTCGAAACCGAGCTGCTCAACTCGAAGGCGCAGCGCGCCGCCGGCGGCATGCCGGAGAGCCCGGGCCGCGTGAAGGAGCTGAAGAAGACGATCGCGCGGATCAAGACGATCCAGGCGGAAGAAGGCGACTTCGACGACGAATAACGATGATTACCCCCGACACCCTCGTTCGGCACGAACTCGTCGGCCTCCCGGTTCGGGTGGCCGACGCCGCCAGCGACGCCCACGCGGGCGTCGCCGGCCGCGTGCTGTCCGAGACGTTCGGAACCCTCGTGGTCCGGACGCGGTCGGGGGACAAGCGCGTGCCCAAGTCGGGCGCGACGTTCGAGTTCGGCGTCGTCGAGACGCCGACCGCTCGCACAGATGAAGCCGCCGGCGACGCGCAGTCGTCGGGGTCCGCGTCCCAACTCGGGTCGGATACTACGGGGGTCCGCCCCCGTCAGTCTGGCCCGTCCGGGTCCGAAAGCGTCGTCACCGGTGACGGCGCGGGTCCGGCGAGCCGACACGGCGAGTGCAAAGACGCGGTCTACGTAACGGTGGATGGCGATCGGTTGCGGCATCGACCCGCCGAACGCACCGAACGAGGTG
>NZ_CVRT01000043.1 GCF_001261915.1 Halorubrum sp. SD626R | reverse complement strand
TCGAAGAAGGCCGACTGGGACCTCGGGATGAGCCTCGACGCCGTCTCGCTCGCGAGCCACGTCGACACCGTCGTCCTCTGTACCGGCGACGGCGACTTCGCCCGGCTCTGCTCGCACCTCCGCCACGAGGGCGTCCGCGTCGAGGCGATGGGGTTCGGGAACTCCGCCGCCGACGAGCTGATCGAGGCCGCCGACGAGTTCGTGGACCTCGCCGAGGACGAGGAGACGTTCCTGCTTTAGGCGGCGTCGGCCCCCGCCGAGTTCGGTCCGCCCAGCAGCCCCGCGATCGTTCGGTCGACCGTCTCTGCGGCCGCCTCTACCTCCCGGATCCGGACGTACTCGCGCTCCGAGTGCGCGACCGCGCCCGCGTCGTCGGCGAGGTCGCCGGGGCCGAACACGACCGTCGGCGCCGGCGCGAAGTACGACGCCTCCGTCGCCGCGCCGAAGGGGCGCGCCGCCCCGCCACGGTGGGCCGGAAGCCCGGTCGAGTCGGCTGCCGCTCGCGCCGCGTTCGCGACGGTTTCGACAAGTTCGTGGCCGGGGTCGGTCGAGAACGCTTCGAAGAACGGCGACTCCCGGTCGGTCAGCGCGACCTCGACGGCGACGTCGTCGGGGGCCCGCGCCCGTACCGCGGCCGCGAGCGACGACCGGAACCCCTCGGCCGTCTCCGGCGGGACGCTCCGCCGGTCGACGGTGATCGCGCAGTCCGCGGGGACCTGGTTCGTCGCCCCGCCGCCCTCGATGACCGTCGGCGTGAGCTTCGGCGCGCCGAGCTGGGGGTGTTCGTCCGCGTCGTCGTCGAACGTCCGAACCGCGGCCAGCGCGCCCTCGGCGGCCGCGACCGCGTTCGCGCCCGCGAGCTCCGCGGCGTGGGCGGCGACGCCCGACAGCTCGACGGTTCCCTGAAACCGCCCCTTCGCGGCGGTACAGGCGTCGAGCCCGGTCGGCTCGCCGACCAGGAACAGGTCGCCGTCGAGCCGGTCCTCGGTCCCGGGGAGCCGCCCCGTCAGCGCCGCCGCCCCGAGCGACAGCGCCTCCTCGTCGGGCGTGAGCGCGAGCGTCAGTCGGCCGCGCTCCGGCTCGGCCGCGAGGAATCCGGACAAGAGCGCCGCGAGCGGCCCCTTCGCGTCGCAGGCGCCGCGCCCGCGGATCACTTCGGTGGAAGGGCCCGCCGACGCCGCTCCGCCTCGCTCGTCCCCGCTGGCTTCCGCCCGCTCGAACGGGACGTGCGGCGTCACCGTGTCGAGATGGGTGTTTAACACGAGGTCCGGCCCCGCGTCCGGCGCGGGCGACCGCTTCTCGGCGAGCACGCAGCCGCCGGCGACGACCGCGCTCTCGACGCCGGACCGGTCGAGTGCCTCGACGACCAGCTCGCGGGTCTCGTCGACGGACTCGTGGGAGGGGGTTCGGACCGCGCGTTCGAGGAAGGAGACGGGGTCGAACGACGGCGAACTCATCGCGGGTCTGCCGGCAGCGCGCCGGAGAACTCGTGGGCGACGGGGCCGGTGAGCGTCGCGTGGCCCGCGTCCGGCACCGTGATCTCTAAATCGCCGCCCGGCGGGCGGCTCACGGCCGACTCGCCCTCGATCAGCCCGAGCCGACGGGCGGCCGCGACGATCGCGACCGCGCCGGTACCGCACGAGCGGGTCTCCCCCTCGACGCCGCGCTCGAAGGTGCGCTGGTCGAGGACCGCGGGGCCGTCGCCGCTCCCGTCGTCGACGACCGCCGCGAGGTTCACGTTCGCGCCCTCGGGGAAGACGTCGGCGTGCCGGACCGGCGGGGCGGCAGATTCAAGATCGACCGCGTCGATGCCGTCGGGGTCGTCGCGGCCGCCCCCGACGAACGCGACCGCGTGCGGGACGCCCGTGTTGACGGCCGTGACGGTCAGCCCCGCGACCGGTTCGTCGATCAGGGGGTCGTCGCGAGCGACCGGGACCTGGCGGGGGTCGAACGTCGGCTCGCCCATCTCGATGGTCGCGGCGGTCGCGTCCGCGTTCACCGAGGCGCGCCGCGTCCCCGCCTGCGTGTCGATCATGAACTCGCGGTCGCCGGTCCGGTCGTGGGCCCACAGCGCGACGACGCGCGCGCCGTTGCCGCACATTGTCGCCGTCGAGCCGTCGGGCTGGACGAGCGTCATCACGACGCGGGTCGGGTTGAACCGCTCCTCGACACTCAAAAAGAGGACGCCGTCGGCGCCGCGCCGACCGACGTTCCCGTCATGGTCCGCGGCGTCCCCCTCGGGTCCGGCGCCGAACTCCGCGCCGTCGACGCCCGTCTCGCGGTCGCAGTGAGCGCGCGCGAACGCCGCGCGGTCGCCGACGCTCTGCGCGCTCGCGTCGACGACGAGGAAGTCGTTGCCCGTGCCGTGGTACTTCTCCACCGGGACGGCGTGAGTGCTCATCGGTCGCCTCCCGTTCCCGGATCGACCGGTGACCCCGGCCGGTCGGCCGCCCGCTCGGCCGCCGTCACGTCTGCGAGGCTCTCCCGGCGTCGGGCGACCGTCGCGGTTCCGTCGTCAAGCGCGACCTCCGCCGGCCGCGGTCGTGAGTTGTATTGGCTCGCCATCTCGTATCCGTACGCGCCCGCGACCCCGACCGCGAGGAGGTCCCCCCGAACCGGCTCGGCGAGCGCTCGGTCCTTGCACAGGGTATCGCCGGTCTCACAGATAGGTCCGGCGACCGTGACAGGGGTTGCCTCCCGCTCGCCGGGGGCCGGCGAGTCGGCCCCGTCGGCCCCGCGCCCGCCGCCGAGGTTGCGGATCGGGTGATACGCGTCGTACATCGCCGGGCGCAGCAGGTCCGTCATGCCGGCGTCGACGCCGACGACGCGCTCGTCGGGCGTCAGCTTCACCGTATTCACGCGCGTCAGCAGGACGCCCGCGTCGGCGACGACGTACCGGCCGGGCTCGATCGCGAGGTCGACGCCCGCGGGCAGCGGCGCGACGGCCTCGCGGGTCGCCGCGGCGACCGCCGGGAGGTCGAGCGGTGGCTCGTCCTCCTCGTAAGGGACGCCGAACCCGCCGCCGACGTCGACGTAGTCGAGGTCGATGGGGGCCGCGTCGCGCTCGGGGTCCGCGAGCTCTCGCGCCAGCTCGCCCATCCGCGCCACCAGCTCCCGGTGGCTGTCGAGCTGGTCGGGATCGATTCCGGAGCCGGCGTGGGCGTGAATCCCGACCACGTCGAAGCGCTCGGCGGCCGCGCGGGCCGCGTCGGCGGCGCGGTCGTACGGGATCCCGAACTTCGCCGCGCCGCCGGTCCGGACCTTCTCGTGGTGGCCCGCGCCGACGCCGGGGTTCACCCGGACGCAGACCCGACCGTCGTAGCCGCGCTCGGCGAGGCGGTCGAGGGTGTCGACGGCACCGACGGTGACCGTGAGGTCCGGCTCCGCCTCGGCGACCCCGACGACGTAGTCGAGGTCGCGGGCGGGGGGGTTGACCGCGGTGTAGTGGAGGCGTTCCCCGCCGAAGCCGGCCGCGAGCGCGCGGTCGACCTCGCCCGCCGAGGCGCACTCGGCGTCGAGGCCGGCGTCGCGGACGGCCTCCAAGACGGCGCGGCCGGTGTGGGCCTTAACGGCGTACCGCACGTCGGCGTCGGGGAACGCCGCGAGCAGGCGCTCGCAGTTCTCGCGCACCCGGTCGAGGTCCTGCACGTAGAGGGGCGTGTCGTGCTCGGCCGCGATCTCGGCGAGGCGCTCGGCGTCCCAGTCGCTCACGCGGCGGACGTGAGCGTTTCCTCCCGCGTCCGTTACGCCCGCCTCGGAGTCGCTCATTCGCGGAGCGCGTCCTCCCGCCGCGTCGCCTCTAAGGTGTCCTCCTCGACGTGGGTCGCGACGACCGCGGGCTTGTACGCGCCGCCCTCGAACAGCTCGTGGTCGCCCACGGACGACTCCACCATCCGGGTGAACGCCCGGCGATCGGCCGGGAGATGCCCGTAGATCACTTCCTCCTCGACGAGGTCGTAGACGGGAATCCGCGGCGTCAAGAGGGTGTTCTCGCCCACGATCGAGTTCTCGCCGACACGGAAGCCCGAGGTGACGCGGCAGCCCGCGCCGAGCGAGACGCCGTCCTCGATCACGACCGGCGCGTCCTCGACGGGTTCGAGGACGCCGCCGATCAGCGTGTTGGCGCCGAGCTTGACGTTCTCGCCGAGCTGCGCGCAGGAGCCGACGGTGTCACAGGAGTCGACGAGGGTGCCGTCGCCGACGTGCGCCCCCATGTTGACGAACGAGGGGCTCATCATGATGCAGTCGCTCCCGAGGTACGCGCCGCGGCGGATGGCGGTGCCGTCGGGAGTGTTCCGCGTGCCGCGCTCCGCGAGGTCGTCCGTGTCGCGCAGCGGGAGCACGTCGTAGTAGGTGACGCCGCCGTACTCGCGGGGTTCGGTCTCGCGCAGGCCGAAGTTCAGCAGGATGCCCCGCTTGACCCACTCGTTGGCCGCCCACGTGGTCACGTCGTCGCCGGTCTTCTCGGCGGCGCGGACCTCGCCGGCCTCCAGCGCGGCGAGGAACTCGTCGATCACGGCCGCGTCCGCGTCGGTCGCGTCGGCGGCGGTCAACCCCTCCTGATAGCGGTCCCACAGGTCGGATACGTCGGATTCGAGCGTCATTGAGTAGTGTATGGATGAGTGTCGGTATTTATTCGTCGATATCCGAATGTCTCTTGATTATCCGAGTCAGTCGCTCCCGGCGTCGAGCACGTCGTCGAACCCGTACCAGCCGGGGTCGCGGCCGGCGAGCCAGGCGGCGGCGTCGAGCGCCCCCTCGGCGAACACCCCGCGGTCGCCGGCGCGGTGCGTGAGTTCGAGCGTCTCGCGGTTCCCGGCCACGAGCACCTCGTGCTCGCCGGTCACGTCGCCCGCGCGCCGGGCGTGGACCCCGATCTCGCCGGCCTCGCGCGGCGCGTCGCCCTCGCGGCCGTGGACGCGCTCGTCGAGGTCCTCGCGGACGTCCTCCACGTCGTCGAGGATCGACTTCGCGGTGCCCGAGGGGGCGTCGCGCTTTCCGTTGTGGTGCGTCTCGGTCAGCTCGACGTCGTAGCCGGGGAGCGCGGCCGCGGCCTCCCGGACCGCCCGGCGGAGCGCGGCGACGCCGCGCGCGAAGTTCGACGCCTTGAGCAC
>NZ_CVRT01000042.1 GCF_001261915.1 Halorubrum sp. SD626R | reverse complement strand
GCCTCGCGGTTCGCGCTCTCCGAGCGCTCACCGGCTCCCTCGCGCGTGCTCCTCGCGCCCGGTGGGCGCTCGGAGGCACGCGCCACCGCAATCCGATGATAGATAACCGTGACGCCGCCTCACGGCTCACGTATAAACCACATCGCTGCCGTCGGGCGGCTGTCGCTCTCTCCGGGTCACTGTCGGCGGTCTCGCAGTCCGTCCCGACTCGTCTCGGTCGTGAGCGAATCCTGCCCCGGTGCCGGTCGCTTATATGTGTACACCCGAAGATGACCGTATGAACGAGGACTCCCGCGCGGACCGCCGCTCTCCCGTCGGCGAACCCGTCGTCCGGGCCGACCCCGAGGTGACGGGCGAACGGGCCGCAGAGGCGGTCGGCTTCGACCCCGACGACCCCGAGAGCGTGGCCGAGGCGGCCGAGACGGTCGCCCGCTTCGCGGCCGGCGACGTCGGCGACGAGGACAACGTCTTAATGCTGCGCGGGGCGGCCGCGTGCGCGGCCCTCGTCCGCGGCGTCGGCTCGTACAAGGCCGCCGCCGAGCGCGCGGGCGACGACGTCTCCGTGGCGTTCATCCGCAAGTGGGCCCGCGTCCACGACCTCCCGCAGGCGATCCGCCGACAGGTCGCGGGCGGCCGGATCGCGCCGAGCGCGGCGAAACACGTCGCGCGCCTCGGCGGTACCGACCGCTACCTGCTCGCGTGGGCGACCATCGACGGCGATCTGACGGTCCGCGAGGTGCGCTCTATCGCCTCCGCTGTCAACGACGGGGGCAACATCGAGGCCGCCGTCCGCGACGTCGGCGTCGAACTCGGATTCCTCGGCGTCCGCCTCCCCCTCGACACCTACGTGGAGCTCCGACGCCGCGCCTCGAACCGGAACGTCGATCCCGGCACGCTGGTCGCCGAGGCGCTCGACGGCTACTTCGCCGACGCGCCCGAGTAGTCCGTCGCGAACCGACCGACCGCGGCCGCGATCGCCGCCCGCCCCTCCTCGACCTCGTTCCACGCGATCGTCTCGTCCGGGTAGTGCGCCTCCGTGACGGTCCCCGGCCCCAGCAGCACGGTCGGGATCCCCGCCGCGACGTAGTGCCTGGAGTCGGCGCCGTACGTCGCCCCGGTCGGCTCCGGGTTCGGGAGGCCGGCGTCGACGAGCCCCGCCCGCGCGGCCTCGACGATCGGCTCGTCGACGGCGACCTCGCTCGGCTCGAACTGCACCGAGAACCGCTCGAACGTCGGCGGGTGCTCGCGCAGCCACGGATCCTCGGCGACGACCTCGTCGAGCCGCTCACAGAACGTCTCCTCCACCTCGTCGACCGTCTCACCCGGGGCGACGCCGATCCGAAACTCCGCGGTGAGCGTCGCCGGGACCG
Source organism: Halorubrum sp. SD626R (assembly GCF_001261915.1). Classification (GTDB taxonomy): domain Archaea; phylum Halobacteriota; class Halobacteria; order Halobacteriales; family Haloferacaceae; genus Halorubrum. The sequence goes on along the minus strand of NZ_CVRT01000042.1, from coordinate 2,580 downwards.
TCGACGCCCACGACCCGGCCTCGACCGTCCCGCAGACGACCGGCCACGGCACCGGAAACTCCCCGTACAGGGGGTGAGTCACCGTCTCGCCGCGCTCGTCTTCTAAGTCCATGAACGCCCCGCGGATCGCTTCGAACCGCGGGAGGACGTCCTCGCCGCGCCACGGCGTGGCGGCGTGCGCGCTCCGCCCGGTCAGCTCCAGCCGCGCCATCAGCGATCCCTCGGTGGCGACGACCGGGCGCAGCTCGGTCGGCTCCGCGACAATCGCCGCGTCGCGCTCGAAGGGGTACGGGTTCGCGAGCGCCGCGGTCGCCGCGCCGTACCCGCCGTCCTCCTCGCCCGCGACCGCCTCGACGACGACCCGGAGCCCGCCCGCCGGGAGGTCTATCTCCCCGGCCTCGACGGCCGCGCGCACGTCGAGCGCCGCGCCCACGCACGCCGCGACCCCCGACTTCATGTCCGCCGCGCCACGGGCGGTGAGCGTCTCGCCGCCCCCCGTCGGTTCGCCCCCACCGCCGTCGCCATCGGCGGCATCCTCCGTCCACACCGGCTCGAAGGGGTCGCTCGACCACGCCGCGGGCTCGGCCGGCACCACGTCGATGTGACCGTTCAGCACGACCGTGGGCGTGGCGTCGGCGCCGTTCTCATCGCGCGCCGTGCCCGCGCCGCCGAGTTCGAGCACGCCGCCGACGCTCTTTCGCCCCGCCACGTCCGCCTCGTCGAGGTCGTCCGGGAAGGAGGGGTGGCCTGCGAGGAGTTCGGCGTCGGCGTCCCACGCGTACGTCTCGAAGCCGAGGTCGTCGAGCGTCTCCGCGACGAAGTCGGCCGCGGTCGCCTCCTCGCCGGCGGTGGAGGCGAACCGACAGAGATCCGCGGCGAACGCCCGCATGTCGAAGTCCATGCTCGCGGGGACGCAGAGGGGGCCGGAAATCGTTTCGGATCCGCCGGACGAGGGCCTCGTCGCGGGCGGTTTCTAAACGTTTATCCGTGGTCTGTGCGTACGAATTCGTGTCTGGGCCGGTAGCTCAGTTAGGGAGAGCGTCCGGCTTTTAACCGGACGGTCGGGGGTTCGAATCCCTCCCGGCCCGTTTTCCTGCGACCGACGGGAGCAGTGAAAACGCCAGAGGGATTCGAATCAGGGAACGGAGCGGAGCGGAGTGACCGTGGTTCGAATCCCTCCCGGCCCGTACCCCACGCGGCGAGCAGTTCGCGAGCCGCGAGGCTATCGACGAGGGAGGGTTCGAACCCTGCCAGAGGCAGCCCGCGCAGCGAAGCGACAGGAACCTCTGGCTTCGGTTCGAATCCCTCCCGGCCCGTGTCCTGTCGCGAGCACTTCGCGAGCGACAGGTCTCGGAGAGGGATTCGAATCAGGGAACGGAGCGGAGTGACCGCGGTTCGAATCCCTCCCGGCCCGTACTCCTCGCCACGAACAACACCGCGAGCGGCGGCGTCGCCCAGGGGCGTCGAAAGGGAGAAGAGAGCGCGAGGCGTTACCGCCGTAGCCGCCAGTTCAGTACCCGAGCTGCTCCCGCACGAGAACCACCGTCGTCCGGCCTTCCTCGGTCTCCTGCCGGTAGATGAGCTGCTTCGCGATCGACGACTCGACGCCGTACGCCTCCTGCGCGCGCTCGTTCTCCAGCGGGTACGCGACCGACTCCAGCCGGTCGAGCGCGTCGTCGAGCGTGGGGACGATCTTGTTCACGCCGCTGACGATAATCACGTTGCCGGCGGCGAACGGGTACGCCCCGATGCGGCTGCCGGAGAGGTCGGCGGCGACGAGCTCGCCCGTCTCCGCGATCGCGTTGATCCCGCCGAGGAAGTAGTCGGCCGTCTGCGACTGCCGACGTGCGGCCTGTCGCTCGGCGTCGTCGTCGATGCTCCAGATCTCGTCGGCGAGGCTCTCCCAGTCGTGGTCGCCCTCGCTCAGGAGCTCGTCGAAGCCGATCTCTTCGAGGGTCGTCGAGTGCCCGTTCATCACGGAGACCCCCGCGGGGATCTGCGATTTGACGGTCTCCAGCGCCTCCTCGGCCGAGTCGACGACCACGACCTCGAACCCGCTGGCTTCGAGGCCCGCGACCGCCGATTCGACGGTCTCGTCGTCGGGGAGCTGGTCGAGCGCGTCGTCGATCTCGGTGTCGTCCGCGTAGTCCGCTTTCTGCTGTGGCATGATGAATGAAGTCGGACGGGACGCGCCGCGTCGCACGCCGTCGGGGCGTCCACGTCTCGTGGATCGATCAGAGGGACGGCCGACACTTAACGGCTCGCGAACCCTCGTGTCGGGTGGTAACGTCGGTGTTACCGTCGTGTCGGCGAAATGATCGTCGCCGTCGAACCACGAGCCGCCGGCTACGCGAGCGGTCCTCGATAAAAAGCGCGCGTCGTCGGGCCCGCGAGGGGCGCGCGACGTTCGGTCGGCGTGTCGATCCAGCGAGGCGGGTGCGGTCGGCGATGGGGGTGTGAAGGCGTTACCCGAACTTCACATCGCGCCGCCCATGCCGCCCATGCCGCCCATGCCGCCGCCCATTCCGCCGGGCGCGCCGCCGGGGCCGCCCTCGTCGCCGCCGTCGTCGGAGCCGCCGC
>NZ_CVRT01000041.1 GCF_001261915.1 Halorubrum sp. SD626R | reverse complement strand
ACGAGCTTCGCGCCCTCGCCGATGAACTTGTGGACGAGCTCGGAGCCGGCCATCTTGATGAACGTCGCGTCCGTCTCGTTGGCGACGGCCTTCGCGAGCATCGTCTTCCCGGTCCCCGGCGGGCCGTACAGCAGGACGCCGCTCGGGGGCTGGATCCCCACGTCCTCGAACATGTCCGGGTGTTCGAGGGGCATCTCGACGGTCTCGCGCACCTCCTGCATCTGGTCTTCGAGCCCGCCGATGTCGGCGTAGGTGACGTCGGGTGAGTGCTCAACCTGCATCACGCGAGCGCGCACGTCGGTCTCCTTCTCCAGCTTCTTGACGACGGACAGCGAGTTGTTGACCGCGACCCGGTCGTCCGGGTCGAGCTTCTCGCGCATCTCCTCCGTGATCTCCGTCAGCGCCTCCTGGTTGTTGCCGTGCTGCTTGATCACGGCGCCGTCGGGCGTGATCTCTTGAACCGTCGCCACGAACAGCGGGGACTGCTTCAGCTTCTTGTTCTCGTGGGTGAGCCGTTCGAGCTTCTGCTGGTACTTGTTGTTCTCGGCGTTCGCGTCGAGGAGCTTGTCGCGCATCTCCTCGTTTTGCGACTCTAGGACGTCGAGCTCCTCTTGGAGCGACTCGATCTTCTCCTGTCTCGACGCCGACCCCTCGTAGGGCATCTCGACGTCGTCGACGGTGTCTGTCATTGGACGTAATAAAGCGTCTCGCGCGTAAGAGGTTTCGGGTGGGGGACGATCTGTCGGGAGGCGCTTTAAAATATTCTTAACAGTAATTAAAATGGATAGCAAATATTATTATACGGCATTCACAATAGAGCGGTATACATGAGCACCACCGATGCCGTCGTCGCCGAGGAGAGCAGTACAGACCGCTGGAGCGACGTGCGAGACCTTCCGCCGAGCGCGAAGCTCGTCGCGAAGGTGCTCGATTACAACGACACCCTGACCCAGAGCGAACTCGCCGAGGAGACGCTGCTTCCGGCGCGGACGGTCAGGTACGCCCTCTCGCGGCTGGAAGACGAGGGCGTCGTGGACGCGCGGTTCTCGTTCACCGACGCGCGAAAGCGCCTGTATACGCTCGCGGTGTGAGCCGCGCTCTTCGTGTACGCACACCCGAGCGTTGACAAGCGATAGCGACGCAGAGCGCCCGTGGTCTCCACTACCGCGGTCAAACGCGCGCTCGCCGCGCTCGAGACACGGACCGACACCGCGACGTCTCCCGCCGTCGCCGTGATAGACGAGGCGGACGCCGCGCGCACTGATCTCAGACGGGCCGCCGGATTCGTCCGCGCCGTCGGACTCGATCGCCTGCGCGAGGCGATCGCGACCGCCGAACGCGAGGGCGACGACGCGGCGGCAGAGCGAGGTCGCGAGG
>NZ_CVRT01000040.1 GCF_001261915.1 Halorubrum sp. SD626R | reverse complement strand
GGGTTTCGGAGCGGGCACAGTGGGATTCGAACCCACGACCGTCGGATTAGAAGTCGGTCGACGCGGGGCGGGAGGAGGGAGAGGAAGGGGAAGGTGGGGAGTCGGCGGCGACCGCGAACGCCGGGGGTGACGGCGCGTGATCTACAGCATCGACGTGCGGATCGAGGTCCCGGTCCGCGACACGGAGGTCACCGATCGGGTCGACGACGCGGTCCGGAACGTGTTCCCGGACGCGGAGCCGGTCCACGAGGACGGCCGGCTCGTCGCCGAGGCGCACACCCTCGACGCCTTCTCCGACGTGCTCCACGAGCAGGAGATCCTCGACACGGCCCGGCGGGTGTTCCTGCGGAACAGCGACGACGAGGGGTTCTCGTTCTCGCTGAAGAAGCAGGCCGCGTTCGAGGGCGTCGTCAACTTCGCCGTCGGCGAGTCCGACGAGCTCGGCGAGATCGACGTCGACGTCCGCGTCCGCGAGCCCGACGTCGAGTCGTTCGTCGACTACGTCGCGCCCGAGACCGACGAGGGGCGGCCGGTCGACCCCGTCCGGGAGTACGGCGACCGCGTCGAGCCCGACGAGGGCGACTACTGAGCGCCAGGCGGTCGCTCTTCACCCGCTTCTCTCAGTCGCTCAGCAGCGTCGCGCCCGCGCCGCCGACCGCGCCGAAGGCCGCCGGGTACACCGCGCCGGCGAGGAGGACAGCCGTGACGAGGTCGGGCGCGACCGCCCCGTCGCCGACCGAGTAGCGGAAGAGGAACGCGCCGATCACGGCCAGCGGGAGGTAGCCGACGAGGACGGACGCGCCGGCCTTCGCGCCGTCGACCGGTTCCGTCGCTCCGGCGATCCGGCCGGCGGCGAGGCCGGCGAGGGTGAGCAGGACGGGCGGGACGACGAACAGCAGCGTCAGCGACCCGCCGTCGGCCTGCGAGATGAGGTTCGTGAGCTGCGAGCCGCCGACAAGCGACGGCACCTGCGTGTCGACGAAGTGCCCGTTGTAGAACACCCAGCCGATCGCCTTCCACGTCGGGATGGGGTCCCCGCCGAACAGGTCGGCGAAGAAGTTGAACCCCTCCAGTTGGCTCTCGACCGCCGACCGTTGCGTGAGGTACGCGAACAGGTAGCCGAGCACGTACGCGGCGGCGCCCGCGGCCGCGCCGCCGCCGACTCCACTCGGTGCGCTCGTTCCGCTCGTTCGGTCGGGGACTGACATGTACCCCGAATTGTTTCGGCGGTGATAAGTGTCTGTTGACTCGGCGCGACGGCGTGTAAACGCCGCGAGAGGGACCTCAGCCGGCGATCCCGTACCGGCGGAGCGCCGAGCGCAGCGCCGCCCGCTTCACGAGGGCGAAGCCGACGCAGATGATCAGGAAGCCGGCGACCGTGTTGAGCGAGATGGCCTCGCGTAGGAAGAGCCAGCCGGCGAGCGCGGCGAATATCGGCGCGACGTACGAGACGAGGTTGATCTCGATCGGCCCGAGCCGGTCGAGCAGGTCGAAGTAGATGAGGAAGCCGAGGCCGCTGGCGGCGATCGAGAGGTACGCCAGCGCCGCGATCCCCTCGCCCGTCCACGAGACGTCGGCGAGCGACTCGCCGAGCCCGGCCGCCAGCAGGTGCATCAGCAGCGCGCCGACCAGCATCGACCACGCCTCCATCGTCTCGATCGGGAGGTCGGCGTCGGACGCCCGAGTGAGCACCGATCCGAGCGCGAACGAGGCCGCCGCCACCAACACGAGGAGCTTCGCGACCGTGCCGCCGCCGGCCAGGTTCGCGGGGTCGGGCGCGGCCAGCACGACCGCCCCGACGAGGCCGACGAGGAGCCCGATCACGCCGACGACCGTCAGCCGCTCGGAGGGGAGGAAGGCGCGAGCGAAGACGGTCGTCAGCACGGGCGAGAGGCTGACTATCACGGCCGCGACTGCGCTCGTCACGGCGGGGTCCGTCTCGCCGATGAAGAGGAACGCGTGGTAGGCGGCGATGATGAGGGTCGCGCCCACCGCGACGACAGCCCACTCGTCGCGCCCGCGGGGGACCGGGTCGTCGACGGCGTACGCCGCGTACGCGAGCATGACGACGCCGGCGACGTCGTACCGGAGCGCGGCGAACAGCACCGGCGGGAAGTACGCCAGCCCGGCCTTGATCGCCATGAACGCGGAGCCCCAGACCGCGGCGAGGATCAGGAACAGCGCGAGGTCCCGTGCTCGGCTCACACGCGTCCTCCTCCGGGCGCGGTCCAAAAGGTTCCGGAAGCGGCCGGCCGTGCGGGGGAGGAGCGCGGAGAGTGAGCGGGGACGCGGAGGGGGAGTCCGCGTCGGCGCGCCGGCCCGCTACCGGACTCGATATCGCTCGGCGTCGCCGTCGCGGGCGAGTACGCCGACGTCGGCGAGCCGACCGAGCGCGTCGCCGACGGCCTCCTCGCGGGCCCCGACCTCGTCGGCCACGGCCGCGGGCGTCCCGTCCGTCTCGATCACCGCGGCGAGGATCGCGGCGTAGAACCGGCTGTCGGCCTCGGTGCCGAGCCGCTCGTCGATCCGCGCGAGGGTGTCTTCGACCCGGCCCTGCACCCACCGCTGGGCCAGCGAGAGCTCGCGGTCGAGGTCCTGGAGGCGGGCGTACTCGCCCGCGAGGTCGGCGATGTCGTTCGACGTCCCCGAGCCGTCGGGCGCCTCGATGGTGAGGTGGGGGCAACGGCCGGACATGTCGAGGCTGTTCTTGGCGGGGTAGGCGCTCTTCGCGCCGAAGCCGTACGGGGAGACGCTCACCTCCAGCCGGAGGCTGCGGGTGATCCGGAAGTACTTCCGGCGCTGGTCGTCGGTCGTCGACTCGATCAGGCCGGCCTCCTCCAGCTTGCGCAGGTGGTCGATGACCGCCTTCGGGCTCACGTCGAGGTACTCCGAGATCTCCGTGACGTAGCAGGGCTTGGTCGCGAGCAGCCGGAGGATGCGCCGCCGGTTCTCGTTCCCGAGGAGATCGAGCAGTACCGCGGAGTCCATTAACGTATAGTTAGCGTCCAGCACGTAAAAGGCTGGCTTCCGGGGCGCGCGAGGATCGCGGCGAGACCCCGCCTCGTCCCGGGGTTCGCAGGCGACCGTCTCTCGGTCGGTTTCCCTCGTCGCCCGGAGCGAAGGGTAGTTACCATGGGGAGCGGAACGGGGCGTATGGAGACGGCACTCATCGTCCTCGACGGCTGGGGACTCGGGAGCGGCGCGGGCGGGGGCGACGGCGCGGACGGCGCGGACGGCGAGACGGCCGACCCCTCGGGGCGACCGGCCGGCCGGGACGCGGTCGCGGCCGCCGACACGCCGGCGTTCGAGGACGCGACCGAGCGCGGCGCGGACGGCCGCCTCGTCGTCCACGGGCGGCGCGTGGGGCTCCCCGAAGGGCAGATGGGGAACTCGGAGGTCGGCCACCTGAACATCGGCGCGGGCCGCGTGGTCAAGCAGGCGTACACCCGGATCACGGACGCGCTCGCGGAGGGATCGCTCTCCGACAACGACGCAATCGCGGGGGCGCTCGAACACGCGGCGTCGACCGGCGGGCGGGTCCACCTCATGGGCCTCGTCTCCGACGGCGGCGTCCACTCCGACGTCGAGCACCTGCTCGCGCTGATCGACGCCGCGGCCGACGCGGGGGTGCCGGCGACGACGCACGCGTTCACGGACGGCCGCGACACCGCCCCCGAGATCGCCGACCGCTTCCTCGCCGAGGTTGAGGCCAAGGCGGAGGAGCGCGGGACGGGACGGGTCGCGACCGTCACGGGGCGGTACCACGCGATGGACCGCGACGAGAACTGGGAGCGCACGCGGAAGGCGTACGACGCGATCGTCGAGCGCGAGGCGCCGCACGAGGCCGAAACGGCTGTCGAGGCCGCGACCGAGGCCCACGCCCGCGGCGAGACGGACGAGTTCATCGAGCCGACCCTCGTCGGCGAGGAGCCCGCACTTGCCGACGGCGACGCGGTGATCTTCTTCAACTTCCGGGCGGACCGCGCCCGCCAGCTCGTTCGGCTGCTCACCGACACGCGGCCCGAGTGGCCGTTCGAGCTCGACCAGCCCGACGTCCGGCTGACGACGGCCACTGAGTACGACGAGACGTTCGACTTCCCGGTGGCGTTCCCGCCGGAGGCCCCCGAGAACACGATCGGCGAGGTCGTCGCCGACGCGGGACTCGCCCAGCTCCGGATCGCCGAGTCGGAGAAGTACCCCCACGTGACCTACTTCCTCAACGGCGGCCGGGAGGTGGAGTTCCCGGGCGAGTTTCGCGAGATCGTCGAGAGCCCCGATGTCCCAACGTACGACCTCCAGCCGGAGATGTCCGCCCCGGAGCTCACCGACGAGGCGATCGGGATCATCGACGAGGACGATCCGGACCTGATGGTCCTCAACTACGCGAACCCGGACATGGTGGGCCACACCGGCGACTTCGACGCCGCGGTCGCGGCCGTCGAGGTCGTCGACGCGCAGCTCGACCGGCTCCTCGACGCGGTCGCCGACGCGGGCGGCCACGCGATCGTGACGGCCGACCACGGCAACGCCGACGACATGGGGACGCCCGAGGACCCCCACACCGCGCACACGTTCAACCCGGTCCCGTTCGTCTATCTGACTCCCGACGGCGACGACGGCGGGTACGCGATCCGCGAGGGCGGGTCGCTGTGCGACATCGCGCCGACGCTCGTGGAGCTGATCGGGCTCGACCGCCCGCCGGAGATGACCGGCGAACCGCTCCTCGCCGACGAGCCGTAAACCGCGGCCGGATTCCCGGCGGTTCCACGGCCATTTAAGAGCGTCACCGGTCTCTGATCGTTCATGACAGACGAGACCACGCCGGTTATCGCCGCCGCCCACCGGACGCCGCAGGGGAAAGACGGGGGCGTCTACGCCGACGTCCGGAGCGAGGACCTCTCGACGACGCTCATCGACCACGTCCTCGCGGAGACCGGGCTGACGGGCGACCACGTCGACGACCTGATGTGGGGCGTCGCCCAGCAGCGCACCGAGCAGGACAACAACGTCGCCCGCGTCATCGCGCTGCTCTCGGAGCTCGGCGAGTCGGTGCCCGCGACCTCGATCAACCGCTGGTGCGCCTCCTCGATGCAGGCGATCATCTCGGCGTCGGACGCGGTCGCGGCCGGGAACCGCGACTGCGTCATCGCCGGGGGCGTCGAGAACATGAGCCGCGTCCCGATGGACGGCGACGCCTACGAGCACCTCCATCCCGAGCTCTCGGAGGAGTACAACGTCTTCCAACTCCAGATGGGGATGACGGCCGAGAAGGTCGCCGAGGAGTACGACGTGAGCCGCGAGGCGCAGGACGAGTACGCCGCCCGGAGCCATCGGCGCGCCGCCGAGGCGACCGACGCCGGCCGGTTCGACGACGAGATCGTCCCGATGGAGACCGGCGACGGGCTCGTCGAGGAAGACGAGGGAATCCGCCCCGACACGACGGCCGAGACGCTCGCCGACCTGCCGCCCGCGTTCACGGGCGACGGCACGGTGACGGCCGGGAACGCCTCGCAGATATCCGACGGCGCGTCGCTGACGCTGGTGACGAGTAAGGCGTTCGCCGAGGACCACGGGCTCGACGTGCTCGCCGAGGTGGGCACGAACAACGTCGCGGGCGTCGACCCGACCGTGATGGGGATCGGCCCGGTGCCCGCGACGCGGGGGCTCCTCGACCGCGCCGGCCGGTCTATCGACGACTACGACCTGGTGGAGCTCAACGAGGCGTTCGCCTCCCAGTGCGAGTACTCTCGCCGCGAGCTCGGCGTCGACGAGGACGTCTACAACGTCAACGGCGGCGCCATCGCGCTCGGTCACCCGCTCGGCGCCTCCGGGGCGCGCCTCCCCGTCACGCTGCTCCACGAGATGGAGAAGCGCGACGCCGACCGCGGGCTCGCGACCCTCTGCGTCGGCTTCGGGCAGGGCGCCGCGATCGAGTTCTCGCGATAGGTCGGCGCGGCAGCGGTTTTTTCACCGTTCGGTGGCGTAAAACGAGTATGAGCGATCCCGACTCCGACGCGCCCGACGCGGGAGACGGACCCGACGCGGCGGACGCCGACGAGGGGCCCGTCGTCGTCCTGCTGGACGTGTTGCCGAACGGGCGGCCGGACGACGACCGGCCCCCCTCGCGGAAGACGCCGGTCGCGTACGGCCTCGGGACCGAGTCGTTCCGGCTGTACGAGCTCGCGCTCGACGAGAGTGCGGACGCGTCAGTGAGCGACCGGGTCGCGCTCGGCGGCCCGGCGGTCGGCCGGTACAACGAGGTGGAGTACGACGGCCTCACCCGGAACGCGGCCGCGGAGGTGGAGTACGCCGTCGAGGAGATCGTCGACGCCGCCGAGCGGCGCTTCGTCGACTTCTACAACGAGGCCGGACCGATCACGCTCCGGCTCCACCAGCTCAACCTCCTCCCGGGGGTGGGCAAGCAGCTCCGGAACAACGTCCTCGACGAGCGCAAGCGCGGGCCCTTCGAGAGCTTCGAAGAGGTGTCCGATCGCGTCTCGGGGCTCCACCGCCCGCGGGAGGTGATCGTCGAGCGGATCGTCGAGGAGGTTCAGAAGGACGACCTGAAGTACCGGACGTTCGCCGGGCGCGAGGAGTGAGCCGAAACGGGACTTTTACCCGGAACGCCGGCGTATCGCGGCCATGACCGACCTATCGACGGGTGAGACCGCGGCGTACGGGGACCGCGACCCCGACGCCCTCGCGCGGCGCGCCGGGGAGCGCGCGAACCCCGAGCGCGACCAGCACTTCCTCGTCGACGACCGCGTGCTCGACCGGATCCCCGGGTACCTCCCGGGCGACGCGGACGAGAGCCACCTCCTGGAGGTCGGCGGGGGCGCGGGCGCGCTCACCGACCGGCTGCTGGCGGCTATTACCGCCGAGGATCGAGACTCTCCCGGCCGCCTCTCCGTGATCGAGCGCGACGGGACCTTCGCCGACTTCCTCCGCGAGGAGTTCGCGGCCGCGGTCGACGACGGCCTCCTCGACGTGATCGAGGGAGACGCGCTCGACGTCGATCTCCCGGAGTTCACCGCCTGCGTCGCCAACCTCCCGTACGGCGTCTCCTCGGAGATCGCCTTCCGGCTGCTGCCGGAGGGGAAGCCGCTCGTACTGATGTTCCAGGCCGAGTTCGCCGAGCGCATGGCCGCGTCGGCCGGCGAGTCCGAGTACGGCCGGCTCTCGGTGTCCGCCCAGCACTACGCCGACGTCGATGTCGTCGAGCGCGTCCCCAAGGAGGCGTTCGACCCCCAGCCCGCCGTCGAGAGCGCCGTCGTCAGGTGCACGCCGCGCGACCCCGACTACGCGGTCGGCGACGAGGCCTTCTTCCTCCGGTTCGTGAAGGCGCTGTTCACCCAGCGGCGTAAGACGGTGCGGAACGCGATCCGGAACACCGGCCATATCTCCGGGCTGGACGACCCGGACGCGGTCGTCGAGGCCGCCGACGAGGAGCTGCTTCGCCGGCGACCCGGCACGCTGGAGCCGAGCGCGTTCGCCGCGCTGGCGGAGCTGGCCCGCGAGCGCGGCTCGCCGACCGAGGTGTGACCGCTCCGATGACGCTCGCAGACGTCGCCCTCGCGGTCGGGCGGACGGCCGGTGCGACGCTGCCAGAGATTCTGACCGGCGGCGCCACTCCCCTCGGCGACCTCTACGGCGCCCTGACTGAGAACGTCAGGCGGACCCTCGCCTCGGCGCTGATCGTCGCGGGCGTGCTCGGGGTCCGACTCCTCACCGCCTGGGCGAAGCGCCGGGACGACGACGTCTCCTCGACGCGGCGACTGCTGCTCTCGGCGTCCGTCGGCGCCGCCACCGCGCTCGGGGCGCTCTCGCTGCTCGTGGTGTGGGACCGGAGCGGCGCGCTGCTGGGCGCGTTCGAGGCGGCCGCGATCACGGACCAGCTGTCGAACGTCGTGATCGCGGTGGTGCTCCTGGCGAGCGCCTACGCGGTCACCGACTTCCTCGGCGGCGTCATCCGCGAGATATCCGCCGAGAGCAGCGTCCTCACCGACCACCAGGAGGAGGTGGTCCGGCGGCTCACGCAGCTGACGGTGTACACCTTCGCGCTGCTCGTCGTCGTCGGGCTGTTCACCGACAACGTCGGCGGCCTCCTCGTCGGAGCGGGCTTCCTCGGGATCGTGGTCGGGATGGCGGCCCGACAGACGCTCGGGGCGATCCTCGCCGGGTTCGTGCTGATGTTCTCCCGGCCGTTCGAGGTCGGCGACTGGGTCGAGGTCGGCGACCACGAGGGGACCGTCACGGAGATATCGATCATGAGCACCCGCCTGCGGTCGTTCGACGGCGAGGTCGTCACGCTGCCGAACGACGACGTGCGGTCGGGGTCGATAATCGACCGCTCGCGCCGGAATCGCCTGCGAATCGAGGTGGAGGTCGGCGTCGACTACGCGGCCGATATCGAGCGCGCGGCGGCGGTGATCGAGGAGGCGGTCGCCGATGTCGACGACATCGCCGCGATGCCCGAGCCGGACGTCGTGACGAAGCGGTTCGACGACTCGGCGGTCGTCCTCGGCGCCCGCTACTGGATCCGAAACCCGAGCATGCGGAAGCGCTGGCGCACCCAGACGGCCGCGATGGGCGCGATCAAGTCGGCGCTGGAAGACGCGGGGATCGTCATCCCGTTCCCGCAGCAGACGCTCTCAGCGCGGGCGGAGGACGCGTCCGGCCCGCAGCTCGATGCGTCCGTCGAGGGGCGGGCGGCGACGCGCGGCGGCCGGAACCGGGGCGACGGCGGTGAACCGGCTGGCGACGGCGGCGGGGAGGGGGCGGGCGAGTGAGCGACGAGGGCAACCCGGCGGCCGACCCCGACCCCCGCGGCGGCCTCGCGTCGCGCCGCGGCGCCGACGACGCGGTCGTCTATCAGCCGGCCGAGGACTCCGGGCTGCTCGCGGAGGCGGCGCTGGAGGAGGCGCACGGGCGGGTGCTGGAGGTCGGGACCGGCTCGGGGTGGGTCGCTCAGCGGATCGCCGCGGAGCGCGGGCTCGACGTGGTCGGCGCCGACCTCAACCCGCACGCGGCGCGGGAGGCCCGCGAGCGCGGCGTCGAGGGCGTCGTCGCCGACCTCTGTGCCCCGTTCCGCGAGGACGCGTTCGACACCGTCTGCTTCAACCCGCCGTACCTCCCGACCGACCCCGACAACGAGTGGGGCGACTGGATGGAGCGCGCGCTCTCGGGCGGCGAGTCGGGCCGCGAACTCATCGAACCGTTCCTCGCCGACGTGGGACGCGTGCTCGCGCCGGGCGGCGTCGTCCTGCTCCTGGTCTCCTCGCTGACGGGCTACGACGAGGTGCTCGCGCTGGTCGACGAGGCCGGCTTCGAGGGCGAGCCCGTCGTCGAGGAGTCGTTCCCGTTCGAGACGCTCACCGTGTTGCGGCTCGACCGGCGGGAATGAGGCGCGCTCACCCGTCGTGCGAGGCCCCGGCCGGCGCCGCGTCGACGCGCCGAACCCTCTCGTCGCACTCCCCGAATCGGTCGGGACGAATCACGGTCGCCAGCGCCTCCAGCGTGTCGACGACGCGGTGGCTGTGGCGGTTCAGGTAGGCGGTGCCGTCCATCGCGTACACGCGGCCGTCCCGCACCGCCGCCACGTCGTCGAGCGCCTCTCGGGCCAGCAGGTCGCGGGCCGCGCGCTCGGCCTCGTCGACGTCGGCGCTGCAGGGCCCGACGACGACGACCTCCGGGTCGAAGGCGCGCAGTTCGTCGGCGGTCACCTTTCGGGACCGCTCGCTCGACGCGACGAGCCCGGGCTCCCCGCCGGCGATCCGGACCAGATCGGGGACCCAGAGCCCGGCGTGACGGAGCGGGTCGGTCCAGTCGAGGACGGCGACGCGGGGGCGGGGCCGGGTTGCGGGGACCGCGTCGGCGATGGCATCGATCCGGGCGTCGAGGTCGTCGCGGAGCGCGCTCGCGGCCGCCGGGCGGCCAACCGCCTCACCGACCCGCTCGACGTTCGCGAGGACGTCGTCGAGGTCGTCGGCGTGGACGTCGAGCACCGCCGCGTCGAGGTCGAGACACTCGGTAGCCCGGCGCGCGAGCCCGGCGTCGAGCGCGCAGACCGCGCAGACGCCCTGCGTGAGGATCACGTCGGGGTCGGCCGCGGCGAGCCGGTCGCCGTCGAGGTAGTAGGTGTCGTCGCGGGCGGCGATCCGGTCGAGGTCGGCGGGGTCGGCGTCGAGGTCGCGGACGAGCCCGGTGAGGGTCGGCCGGTCCTCGACCCCGGGCGGGTGGTCGCACTGGTGGGAGACCGCGGCGGGGGTCGCGCCGAGCGCGGCCGCCAGCTCGGTCGCGGAGGGGAACAGGGAGACGACGGTCATGAGGATCGGTCCCCGACCGGCGGCTTAACCCTTCGGCCCGGCGAGGTGAATAACCACTAGACATGAAACGCATTAGCAAATATTATACGGCGGCATATCGAACCTCTGGTGATGACCCAACGTGTCGCGGCCACGCCGGGGCTGTACCCGCTCCCGGACTGGGCGAAAGAGACGCTCTCGGAGCTCAAGGGCCACCAGAAGGGAGACCTGTTGAGCGGCGACGAGGGCGAGGCGATCGTCGAGCAGTACGACGAGGTCCGCGCGGAGTTCGTCGACGACCAGCTGGACGCCGGCCTCGACCGCGTCGTCGAGGGGCAGGGCCGCTGGGACGACATGATCGCGCACCCGCTGACGGTGCACGATTCCGTCGAGACCGGCGGGATCGTGCGGTACTACGACAACAACAACTTCTACCGGGACCCGCGCGTCGTCGACGACCTCGACTTCTCCGGCGACGTGGCGCGCGAGCTGGAGGCGGCCGGCGACCTGCTCGCCGACGCCGACGGCGCCGCCGACGCGTCGCTCGCGGCGACGCTCCCCGGCCCGTACTCGCTCGCCGACCTCGCGACGAACGAGCACTACGGCGACGAGGCCGACTTCCAGGCCGCGGTCGCCGAGTTCCTCGCGGGCGAGGTGGCGGCGTTCCCCGACCACGAGACGCTGTTCCTCCTTGAACCGTCGCTCGTCACGAACCCGCCCGCCGAGGGGGCGGAGTCGACCGCGACGGACGCGATCGCGACGGTCGCCGACGCGACCGACGCCGACGTGGTCGTCCAGACCTCGTACGGCGCGCTCGGCGAGAAGCTGTACGCCCACCTCGTCGACGAGGCGGGCGCCGACGCGCTCGGGCTCGACCTCGTCGCCGGCGACCGCGACGACACCGTCTACAACGTCCAGGAGTTCGGCGCCACCGACTCGCTCGCGCTCGGCCTCGTCGACGGGCAGAACACGCTCGTCGAGGAGCCGGAGACGGTCGCGGAGCGCGTCGAGTGGTTCGAGTCGCAGGTCCCCGCCGAGGGGTTCGACCGGACGTACCTCACCCCGAACACCGAGCTGTTCTACCTGCCCGCCAACAAGTACCGCGCGAAGCTGAACGCCCTGGCCGCCGCCGCGGAGGTGCTCGACTGATGGTCCGAAACCCAGACGCCAACCGAGACCAGTTCCGCCCGCACGACCACCCGAACGACGCGTTCCTGCTGACGACCGTCGTCGGCTCGTACCCGAAGCCGAAGTGGCTCAACCGCGCCGACGAGCTCGTCGAGGACCCCGACTCGAAGTTCGACGCGTCGGACCTCGAAGAGGCGCACGACGACGCCTGTCGGCTGGTCACGCGCGAGCACGAGCGCGCCGGGCTCGACACGGTCGTCGACGGCGAGATGCGCCGCAACGAGATGGTGGAGTTCTTCGCCGACCGCATCGACGGCTACGAGTTCAACGGCCCGGTGAAGGTGTGGGGCCACAACTACTTCGACAAGCCCTCCGTCGTCGAGGAGGTCGCGTACGACGAGCCGTGGCTCGTCGACGAGTTCGAGTTCACCTCCGACGTCTCCGAGCGCCCGGTCAAGGTCCCGATCACGGGGCCGTACACGCTCGGCTTCTGGGCGTTCAACGAGGCGTACCCCTCCACCGAGGAGCTCGTCTACGACCTCGCCGACCTCGTCAACGAGGAGGTCGAGAAGCTGGTCGAGGCGGGCGCGCGGTACATCCAGATCGACGAGCCCGCGCTGGCGACGACGCCCGAGGACCACGCCATCGTCGGCGAGGCGCTCGAACGCATCGTCTCGGGCATCGACGAGGACGTGCGGATCGGCCTCCACGTCTGTTACGGCGACTACTCGCGGATCTACCCCGAGATCAACGACTACCCGATCGACGAGTTCGACGTGGAACTGTGCAACGGCGAGTACGAGCAGATCCCGACGTTCACTGACCCCGAGTTCGAGCCCGATCTCGCGCTCGGCGTCGTCGACGCCCACACGGCCGAGGTGGAGTCGGTCGAAGCGATCAAGGAGAACATCCGGCAGGGCCTGCGCGTCGTCCCGCCGGAGAAGCTCACGGTCTCGCCCGACTGCGGACTGAAGCTCCTGCCGCGCGATATCGCCTACGGCAAGATGGAAAACATGGTGACCGCGGTCCGCGAGGTCGAGGCCGAGATCGATTCCGGCGCGATCGACGTCGACGACCCGCTCGACGACTGAAGCAGCGCTGTCGAATTTTTATTTCGGTACCGGTCCCGCTGAGCCAGCCGGTAGGCTCCGACTGCACGTGTTGCGCAGTGAGAAATACGTCGAAATTACCATTCAGTAGTCTAAACAATCGCTAATATGTCGAAGCTGTCCCTGATAAGTATAATACTGGGGATCGTGCTGCTCGGAGTTGCTGGATACATGGCATACTCTCAGCAACAAAGCCTCTCGTCCGGGGTGCAGATTGAAGCCACGGTAGAGAGCAAAGCAGTCACCGTGGATTCCTCAAAAAGGGGAGACAGGTACACCCCCCACGTCACGTACAGCTACACGTACAACGGAACCCAATACACTTCCGACAACATCAGACCGGGAATAGGAACAAAAGCGTCCGACACAAGGACTGCCGCGGAAGACAGAATTGACCAGTACAATGTCAGGGAGACAACCACGGCCTATGTCGTGCAAGGCTCGCCCTCGAAATCGTATCTTAAGAAAAAGAGTAGCCCTCTACCACTTATATTCGGCATCTTGGGCCTATTCCTGATCGGAAGACCAGTCTACAAATCCGTCGCTTCTTAATTTCGAACCGCTCCGTTAGGGTGATGTCCTTCCGCTTGGTCGCTGAATCACTACTTCATATTCTGGCTTTAAGTCTCGCACGTGATTCGTAACAATATTATGGTGTTTTTGGGTGTCGGGCTGGTACGTGGGTAGCCTGTACTGAGCGATCGAGGGAAATAGTTACCAACTGGATCGCGACAGGGCCGCTGAGTCGACGGCAGCACCTATAACACGCCGCCGCACCCACCGTCGACATGGAGATCGGTCTCACCGTCGGCGACGACCTCGACCGCCTCGCGGCGTCGCCGGCGCGGTTCGACTTCTGCGAGCTCGGGGTCGGCGAGCCGACGCTCGTGCCGGGCGAGACCGACCCCGAGCGCTTGGGCGACGCGCTCGCCGGCCGCGACCTGCTCGTCCACCTCCCGTACAGCCAGCGGCTGGCCAGCTACGTCCCCGAGGTCAACGACGCCATCGTCGACTACCAGCGGCGGCTCCTGGAGGCGGCCGGTGATCTGGGCGCGGAGAAGGCGGTCCTCCACGCCACCTCCGCCGACCGCGACGACGTCGCGTTCCGCGAGGTCGCCGCCGAGCAGCTACTCCGGGTCGCGGACGCCGGCCGGGAGGCGGGCGTCGAGGTCGTCGTCGAGAACGTCGGTCACCAGCACGCGGGGCTTCAGCTCTCCGTCCTCGGCGAGATCGCCCGCGAGACCGACACCCCGGTCTGCTTCGACGTGGGCCACGCGTACATGGAGGGCGGCGACAAGGCGATCGCGCGGTTCCTCCGCGCCCACGGCGACCGCGTCTCCCACCTCCACTGTCACGACGTGCGCCGCCGCGGCGACACCCACCTCCCGATCGGCGCCGGCGAGGTCGACTACGGGGCCGTGGCAGACGAGCTCGACGGGTTCGACGGCACCGTCGCGCTGGAGGTGTTCACCGACGACGACGCCCTGCTCGTCGATTCCGCAGAGCGCGTCGCTGACCGACTCAGCGCGGATTTCTGAGCGCGGGCGGCGAGTCTGTGCGTCTCGCGGGGGAATCAGTCCGCGTCGCGGTCACCCGCGTCCTCGTCGCCGTCCTCGCCCTCGACCGCGTCGTCGGTCGCGGCGTCTCCGGCCTCGTCGTCCGCGGCATCGCCATCGGCGTCCGCGGCGTCACCGTCGATCTGCCGCTTGATCGACTCCAGCTCGGACTCGACGTCGACCTCGGGCGCCGAGTCGTCCCCGGCTTCCTTGTCGTCGGCCGCCTCCGCCTCGGGGTCCGAATCGGGATCGGTCACGTCGATCCGGATCCCGCGGCCGCCGGAGGGGTCGTCGTCGCGCCCGCCGCGCTCGTCTCGACCGGCCGCCTCGCGTCCGCCGTCGTCCCGACCGCTTCGGCGGTCGTCGCGCCGGCCCCCCCGTCGCGCGGCGTCGGCCTCCCGGCGGCCCTCCTCGATCCGCGACTCGATCTCGGCCGTGAGGTCGCGGGCGTCGGCGATGATCGAGCGCGAGGCGGCCTCCTCCGGGAGGTCGGCCTCGGAGAGCGCGGTCCGGAGCTCCGAGAGCGACCGCGCGAGGCCGGCGCTCGCGCCGTCGCGGACGTCGGCGAGGCGGTCGGCGGTCGCGCCGCCCTCGCCGGCGACGCTCCGCCCGGGGTCGGCGAGCCGGAGGGTACCCCGGAGCAGTTCGAGCGACTTGATCGTCGTCTCCAGGAGGGCGATGACCGTCGGAATGGTGTACTGCTCGGTGAACCGGACCAGATCGGAGAGGCTGGGCGGCCGCGGGGGTCCGCGGCGGTCCCGCTCGCTCTCTTCGAGGTCGCGGCGGAGCTCGCCCAGCACGTCTTCGAGCTCGTCGAGCCGCTCTTCGAGCTCGTCGTCGCGTCGGTCGTCGCGGGAACTCATACCGCGGGGTACGCGGCGCGCGGATAAAAAGCCCGGCCGGGGAGTCCCCCGAGCGTCGCTCAGAACCGCTCACGGAAGTGCGTCGGTCGCGGCGGAAACAGCGCGCGGAGGGGGGCGGCGGCGTCGAGGGGGCGGTCGCCGGGGCCTCGGAGCCGGCCCGCCCGGACGACTTCGTCAACGGAGCGGTAGCCGACGTACAGCTGCGAGAGGGCGCCGACGTCGATCTCGGCGTCGTCCGGATTTCCGGCGGCGTCGTTCGCGCCCGCGGCGTTCGCGTCCTCGGCCGTATCGACCGGCTCGACCGCGACGCTCCCGTCGGCGACCGCGACCCGAAACGTCGCGTCGTTCCACGGGACGAGGGGGTCGTCGACCGCGAGCGAGAGGGTCGCCTCGACGTCGGGGTCGGGACTGAGCCCGTCGAGGGCGGCGGGGACATCGACGAGCCGGACCATCGGGCCGGTCCGGATCTCGCAGTCGACCGCGCGGGGGTCCTCGACGAGGTCGATCAGGGGGGCGTCCGGCGGGGCCCGGATCCGGACCTCGGCCACCTGCGAGTCGTGGTTGTGGCAGAATCGCAGGAGCTGGAACCACGCCTCGTCGTCGGCGGCGGCGACGTCGGAGAGGCGCATCACCGCGTCATCCGCGTCGTCGGGGTCGTCGTCGAACGAGTACCGACAGAGCCCCCGGAGCTCCCCGTCGCGCTCCCAGCCATAGACGAACGGGTCGCTCTTCCAGCCCCGGACGACGCGCTCTCGCCACCACTCCTCGGTCCAGTCCATCGTGAGGTCGTAGCGCTCCGCCGTCGCCGCGAGCAGGGGTTTCACGGCGGCGTAGTCGCCCTCGTCGAGCCGCCTGAAGCTCCCGGCCGCGTCGCCGTCGGTCGCGATCAGGTCGTCGACGAACCCGAGCTGACAGGGCGGCGCGGCGAGGGAGCGGTAGCGGCTCGCGGTCGCCCAGCCGTAGCTCGCGTAAAATGAGTGCTCGAAGGGCCACAGCGTCGAGACGGCGACGCCCCGGTCGCGGTACTCCGTCAGCGACTCGCGGAGCACGCGGCGGACGTTCCCGCGCCGACGGTGCTCCGGCGGCGAAGCGACCGCGGAGAGCCCGGCGACCTCGCGGTCGGCGCCGCGGATCCGCAGCGGGAAGAAGTGGTGCGCGCACACCGCGACGGGGTCGTCGGCTGCGTCGAAGAGCCCGCGCCGCTCGGCGATCGTGTCGTGGTCGTCCGCTTCCTCGGGGTCGTACGGGCCCTCGGCGGGAGCGAACGCGTACCGCATGAACGCGCCGAACTCGTCGGCGCGCTCGTCGGGGAGGGGTCGGTACTCCATACGCGGTCGGCTCGCGGGAGCGGAATAAGTCTTCCCGGGACCGACCGTCGGTCACCCGCGATCCGTCCGCAGCCGCGGCTCGAAGAACGCCGCCGCGCGCTCGCCCACCGCTCCCGCGCGTCCCACGAAGAAGTGGTCGGACTCGAACGCGACCGTCTCGATTCCCAGCCCCTCGGCCCGCTCTACGACCGGCTTCCACTCAGCTGTCGAGTCGCGGGTCGCGTACAGGATCCGCGTCGGGACGCCCAGATCGACCAGGTCGTCGAGCGCAGCGACCGCGTCGACGTCGGGGTTCAGCCGAGCCGTCGGCGCGAGCGCGCAGACGCCGGCGAGGCCGGGGCGCGAGGCGGCCGTCACGAGCGCGACCGTCGCCCCGAACGAGAAGCCGAACAGGCCGACGCGGTCGTAGCGCTCGGCCGCCCAGCCGACCGCGCTGTCGGCGTCGGTGCTCTCTCCGTATCCCTCATCCCAGTCGCCGTAGTCGAACCGGAGGCAGTCGACCCCGCGGTCGGTCAGGGCGTCGCTCACCGCCCGCAGCCGCTCGTCGCCGCGGTGCCCGCGCTGCTGCGGGTGGGGCGGGCAGGCGACGACGACCGCGTCGGCCCGGGAGCCGTTCCCGGTGGCGTCGCCACCGCCGTCGCTCGCGGCGGTGTCGAGGGTGGCGCGCACGTCGCGGCCGCCGGGGACGAGGACGGTGTCGCTCACGGGTTCGAGGGGAGGCTGTCGCCGCCTCAGGGCACCTGGGTCACGCGGTCCACGTCGTCGAGGTCGGCGAGGTCGGCCGCGAGCGCCTCCTGATCGACGTTCGCCTCGTAGTAGAAGACGAGGTCGAAGCTGCCGCCCCGGAGGAGCTGCTGGCACTCCCAGACGAACTCCTCGTCGTCGAGGGTGCGCCCCTGGAACTGGTTCGAGGAGAAGCTCGTGTCGTCGTTGCCGGCCTCGATGTACGCCTCGCCCTTCCCGGCGTGGTCGGCGATGACCTCGTTGATCGCGACCGTGAGCTCGTGCATCTCTAAGTCCTCCTCCCCGCCGAGCGTCGTGTGAACGATACAGCCGAGGAGTTCGATGTCGCCCGGCTCCAGCAGCGCCTTCGTCCGCGCGTAGAGGTCGGAGTCGACGGTCTCGCTCATGTCCCCTCGTTCCGGCCCCGGTGATAAACGGGTGACGGTTCACACGTTGGCGGTACTTATTCGGCCCCGAGGCGGCCTCGAATCGACTCAGTCCCTGAGCCGAACCGCCGTCTCGTCGCCGCCCTCGTCGACCGCGACCAGCCCGTCGTCCGCGAGGTCGTCGACGAGCCCGCGGAGCCACTCCCGGCCGTACTCACCGTCGGGCGCGTAGTCGACCCGGATCCGGGGACCGAGCTCGCCGAGCGCCAGCTCGTCGTACTCGCCGAGCGCCCGGACGACCCGCCCCCGGAACTGCCGGCGGCTCCCCTCGAAGCTCGGCTGCTCCGGCACGTCGGGGGCGGTGAAGTCGCCCGTCTCGTACGCGTGACAC
Organism: Halorubrum sp. SD626R; assembly: GCF_001261915.1. Taxonomy (GTDB): domain Archaea; phylum Halobacteriota; class Halobacteria; order Halobacteriales; family Haloferacaceae; genus Halorubrum. The sequence continues at coordinate 44,626 of NZ_CVRT01000040.1, read as the reverse complement.
CAGCCGCGCCACGGGCAGCCCGCCTCGTCGCAGCGCGGGGTCGTTCCGCAGGCGACGCCGCCCAGCTCCATGATCGCGTTGTTCCAGACCCGGGACTCGCCGGCGGGCATGAGCCGCGAGGCGACCCGCTCGAACGCCGAATCGTCGTCCGGGACCGCGAACGCGCGGTGGAGTACCCGTTTCACGTTGGTATCGACGACCGCGTCGCCGTCGTTGAACGCGAACGAGGCGACCGCGTTGGCGGTGTACGGGCCGACGCCCATCAGCTCCTGCAGTTCGTCCGGCGACTCGGGGAACGCGCCGCCGTAGTCGTCCTCGACCTGCCCGGCGGCCTCGTGGAGGTACTTCGCGCGGTTGTTGTAGCCGAGCGAGTGGTCGGACCAGAACGCGACCACGTCGCCGCGGTCGGCCGCGGCCAAGTCGGCCGTCGTCGGCCACTCGTCGAGGAAGTCCTCCCACGCGGGGACCACGCGGTCGAGCTGCGTCTGCTGGCTCATCACCTCGCTGACGAGGACCTCGTAGGGGTCCTCGGTGCGCCGCCACGGGAAGTCGCGGTGGTCGGCCTCGTACCACGCGGTCAGCGCCTCGCGGACCGCGCCGAGGTCGGCCGGGAGCTCGGGGGCGTCGCCCTCGGCGAGTCCGTCCGTCCCCCCGTCGGTCCGAACCGGCGCCATCGAGCGCGGGTCGCGGTCGGGGCCGGGGTACTCGCCGCCGCCGACCTCGGGGTAGAGCTTCTCGGCCGAGAAGACGGTCGCGAACGCCCGCGGCTCCCGGACGCTCACCGGGAGTCGGTCGCGGAGCCCGGCCGCGGCCCGCGCCCCAGTGAGCGACGGGTCGAGGCTCACGACCTGCATCGCGGCGCCGCGGTACGCCGACGCCAGCGCCGGGTGGTCGCCGGCGGGATGCGCCACCGGCTCGCGCCACGCCTCGACCGCGTCGCGCCAGTCGGCCGCGAGGGCGGGGTCCGCGAGCGCGGCGATCACCGCCTCGGCGTCGTCGAGCAGCGCGTCGCTGGCGACGAGCGTCGTCCACGAGTGCGCCCGTAGCGCGTCGAGCGCCTCGCGGGCCGCGCCGCCGACGAGGAGGTCGGCCGCGAGGGCGTCTGCGTCGGCGACGACCCGGGCGGGGCTCGGCTCGCGGTCGAGCGGGGAGATGTCACCCTCGGCGGTGTCGCCCGCCGAGTCCTCGGAGTCGTCAGCGACCGATCGACGCTCCGCGAGCGCCGCGCTCACCGCCTCGATATCGACATCGAACTCGGCGGCGCGGTCGAAGAGCCCGTCGAATCTCATTATCGGGGCCGATAAAATCGGGAAGAGCCTAGGCCGAGATTTGAACTCGGGGTCTCGTCCTTACCAAGGACGCGCTTTACCGCTAAGCTACCCAGGCGCGCAAGCATCCGTTGACGGGAGTCGACTTTAGTGGTTTCGATTCGGGGGCGTCCCGTCACGGAGACACACACGGTCCCGCCGCCGTCGGGCGACATCATCGGTCCGTCGCGCTCACGGCGCGGTCGGAGATGTCCGCGATGCGGTCGGCGGTCGCGTCCGGGAGCGCGCGCCCCGGCGGCGGGAACTCGCCGTCGTAGTCGGCCGCGAGCTCGCGGGCGTACGTCAGCAGCTCCTCCGGCGGGTCGCCGCCGACGGCGGTGGTGCCGGCGACGACCGCCAGTTCGAGGGCGTCGACCTCCAGGTTCCGGTCGAGCGCGGTCGCCGCCGCGGGGTCGGTCCCCTCGCGGTCGCGGAGCGTCTGGTCGCGGCCGAACGCGCGCACGACCTCGACCGCGGCGCCGGCCGCCTCGGTGCACGCGAGCAGCGAGAAGCCGCGCGAGACGAGCACGTCGGCCGTGAGCACGTCCATGTCGGCGTCGATGTCGGTCTCGTGCGTCGGCGCGGTCACCCACGGCTCCTCGTGGGCCAGCGTCCGGGTGAGCCGGAGCCCCTCGTAGATGAGCTGCACGCCCGCCGCGCGGTCGACGACCTCGCCGGGGTTCACGTCGGGGTCGACCGCGCGGGCCGTGACCAGCGCCAGCACCCCGGGCGTCACGGCCGCGTCCAGGATGCGGCGTTCGAGGGCCTCGTGCAGCTGCTCGGGCTCGACATCCGCGAGCGCCTCGTGAGCGGCCTCACGCGCTCGCGCGGCATCGTCCATTGCCGTCAGGTAGTCGAGCGAAGGGCAAAGACCTTTGGAAACGACCGGGATACGACGCCGTGATCCGCACCCGCACCGACGACCGTGTCCGCGTCGTCACGATCGACCGCCCCGAGCGCCGGAACGCGCTCCGGCCCGAGGACCTGCGCGCGCTCCGACGCGCCGTCACCGACGCCGACGCGCCCGTCGCGTACCTCCGCGGCGCCGGCGACGCCTTCTGTGCCGGCGCCGACCTCGACGCCGTCGCCGCACTCGCCGACGCGGAGGGTCCCAGCGGCGACGCGGACACGCCGGAGTCGTTCGCCCGGGAGGGCCAGCGCACCGCTGCAGCGATCGCGGGCGCCGACACGGTCGTCGTCTGCGGGATCGACGGCGCGGCCCGCGGCGGCGGCGTCGAGATCGCGCTCGCCGCCGACGTCCGGGTCGCCACCCCGGCGGCGACGTTCGCCGAGCCGGGCGTCGAGTTCGGGCTGTTCGGCGCGTGGGGCGGCACGGTCCGACTCCCGCGGGTGATGCGCGAGGGCGACGCCCTCGACTTCGCGCTCTCGGGCCGCGTCCTCGACGCCGACGAGGCGCTCCGAACCGGGCTCGTCTCCCGCGTCGTCGACGACCCGCGTGCCGTCGCCGATGCGATCGCGACCGGGGAGCCCGACGCGGTGCGCGCGATCAAGCGTCGGGTGCGCGACCGCCGCGACGACGCGATCCAAGAGGACGCGGAGGCCGAGGCGTTCGCCGCCCTCGTCCGGGCGCACGGCGGTGAGATCGCGGCGGCTCGCGGGGAGTAGGTCGATCGGAACCCCGTCGCCTTACCCGAATCTGCACCATCTGTCCGCGATCGCTCGGATGTGACATGTAGCGAGCGGAATTTCACCCTTTCAGGGGTGGGTCCAACCGACAGCACATCGTAGCAAACCACGCACTACGACTCGTCTGGATGTTCCACCGCGTCCAGACCCGCTTCGATAATCTCCCGGTAAGCTTCATCAAGGGCCATATCTTTCTGTTTGGCGAGGTCTTTCACTCTTCCATTCAGTGTGTGTGATATGTCGATGTTCGGGCGCATTTGTGTCCAAAAGACATTTAGACACACATCTACAAACATCTATCGTCGTGAGGCGAACCAACACGTTCGCGGTACGCCCGCTATCTGACGACGACAAGCGGCTACTGCTGGACCTGTTGGATGCTTCTGCGAGCCTGTGGAACGAATTGAATTACGAGCGCCGCCAGCAATTCTTCGACGGCGAATCCGTGTGGGATACTACCGACTACCGGAAACAGTACGTCGACGTTCTCGGCTCTGCAACCGCACAGCAGACCATTCGGAAAAACAAATCGGCATGGAAGTCGTTTTTCGCCGCCTGCGACAACGGCGAGGACACTGCTGCCCCGGGCTACTGGGGCAACGAGGAGGATGGCCGCGAGCTACGCACGTTCATCCGCAACGACCAGTACACACTGGAAACTGGCGAACGGTCACGAGTCGAGATACCAGTCGGCCACGCCCTGAAAGACGAGTACGGCTTGGGCTATCACGACCGGCTCCGCCTCGAAGTCTGCGGCGCTCCGAAATGGGACGGCCAACAGGGACGCTTGGAGATACAGTACGACGAGATAGACGACACGTTCAGGGCCTTTCAGCCTGTTACTGTGCCTGATTCTCGACAGGATTCACCACTGGCTTCTCACGAAGCCGCGCTGGACGTGGGCGCCAATAATCTCGTTGCCTGTACTAGCACGACCGGCCAGCAATACCTCTACGAAGGCCGCGACCTGTTCGACCGCTTCCGCGAGACGACCGACGAAATCGCTCGTCTACAGTCGAAACTCCGCGAGGGACGATACAGCAGTCGGCGGATACGGCGACTGTATCGCAAACGGACACGGCGGCGCGACCACGCACAGGATGCACTAGTTCGAGACCTGCTGGACCGACTCTACGCCGAAGGGGTCGCCACGGTGTACGTGGGTGACCTTACCGACGTTCTCTCGACGCACTGGTGCGCCGAAGTGAACGCGAAAACGCACCAGTTTTGGGCATTTCGGGCGTTCATCAAACAACTCTCGCAGGCTGCCGAGGAATACGGCATCACTGTCGAGGTGCGGTCAGAAGCCGACACAACCCGAACGTGCCCGGTGTGTGGCGAGCGGGACGCCACAGACAGAGACGGTGACCTGTTTCGGTGTCCGTGCGGTCACGAAGCTCACGCCGATCTGTGCGCGTCTCGTACGTTCCTCGAACGACAGGCTGGTGAATCCGTTGGGTCGATGGCTCGGCCCGTGCGTCTCAAGTGGGACGACCACAACTGGTCGGAGCTATCACACTCTCCTGAGAGGGCAAGTCCCAACGAGAAGCGCACAAACCGGAGTACCGATGATGGGAAACTTGCCTCCGTGGGCGCGATATAGCCAGCATCCCCACCGGAGGAATCACACGGCTGAAGCCGTGGGAGGAAGTCAAAGGTTTAAGTGATCCTCCGACCATCCACCGAATGCGAAGCACGCACCGGTAGTGTAGTGGTATCACGCAACCTTGCCATGGTTGCAACCCGAGTTCAAATCTCGGCCGGTGCATTTCTCGAACGAAGTGAGAGAAATCACCGAGCGATTTGAACTTAGAAAGACGCAGCCCGCGCAGCGAGCGGAGTGAGCGAGCAGGACCGTCTTTCCGCAGTTCAAATCTCGGCCGGTGCACTTCCGACTGACTCCGTCAGTCGGCGTTCGTCTCACTCCGTTCGACGAACTCCCCTCGGTCGTGCACCGCCCTGACTCCACGTTCGCTTCGTCGCCGGCGCTACGCGCCGGCTGCAAGAGGGACCTCCGGTCCCTCTCTGCTCGCGTGGAGTCTCGGCCGGTGCATTTTGCGAACCACATTCGCTAGGTAGCGCCAAACTCGCGAAGCCGGTGGCCGGGCCGCGAGAACGCTCCACCGTCGTAGGCGCGAACCTGTTCGTTTAACCGGTCGTGCCGTGTTGTAGCGAGTATATGGTTGAGGCCTTACTTCTCGTCGGGTTCGTGGTCGCGGCGTTCGTCGGGTACAACATCGGTGGTGCCACGACCGGTCCGGCGTTCGGGCCGGCCGTCGGCTCCGGAGTGCTCTCGAAGTCCGGCGCCGCGGCGCTGATGTCGGTGTTCTTCTTCGTCGGCGCCGGCACGCTCGGGCAGCGCGTCGTGACGACGCTCGGAGAGGACCTCGTCACCGGGGGCAGCGTGTTCACGCTGGAGACGAGCATTGTCGTCCTCTTCTTCATCGGCGGCGCGCTGTTCGTCGGGAACTTCGCCGGCGTCCCCGCGTCGACCTCGATGACGGCGGTCGGTGCGATCGCGGGGCTCGGGCTCGCGACGGGCACCCTCGACCGGGCGGTGATGGGCGAGATCGCCATCTGGTGGATCGTCGCACCGATCATCGGCTTCTGGGTCTCCGGGGTCGTCGGGCGCTACTTCTACCCGGCCATCGACAGCTGGGTGGCGATCGACAGCACGGAGGGGGCGCTGTTCGAGTTCGACCGCTCCGGCCCGATCCCGAAGCCCGTCCCGGGTCCCAACACGACCCGGCGCGAGCTCGTGGGCGGGTTCGTCGTCATCGCCATCGGCTGCCTGATGGCCTTCTCGTCAGGCACCTCGAACATCGCGAACGCGATCGCGCCGCTCGTCGCGCTCGACAACGTCGAGATGACGCCGATGATCCTGCTCGGGAGCGCCGCGGTCGCGGTCGGCGCGTTCACGATCGCGCGGCGGACGCTCGACACGCTCGGCAACGACATCACCGACCTCCCGCTGACCGCGGCGATCGTCGTCGCATGCGTCTCCTCCGGGATCGTCATCAGCCTCTCTGCGGTCGGAATCCCGGCGTCGTTCGTCATCATCGCGACGATGTCGATCGTCGGGCTCGGCTGGGGGCGCGCGACGCGGAGCGTCACGGTGAGACAGGGGATCAGCGGCGAGAAGGAGCCGAAGGTGTCCGTCGGCGCGCTGAAGGCCGACGAGACGGCCCCGATCGGCGAGGGCGACCCCACCGACGTCCCCTCAGCGTCGGACCTGTTCAACCCGAGCACGAGCGCGCGCGTCGTCCTGATGCAAAACGTCGTCCCGATCCTCTCGACCGTCGGGGCGCTCGTCACCTTCACGCTGCTGTTCCGGTTCGTCTGGTAGGGCGCGGCCGGCCGACGTTCCAGAACCGCTCACCGGCCGAATCGCTCACCGACCGAACCGGCGCTGTCGGTCCTGGAAGTCGAGGACCGCGCGTAGGTAGTCCCGTCTCCTGAAATCGCGCCAGTTCACGTCGGTGAAGTAGAGCTCGGCGTACACCGACTGCCAGATGGCGAAGTCGGAGAGCCGCTCCGCGCCCGTCTTGATCACGAGGTCCGGCTCCTCCGGGAACACGAGCCGGTCCGTGACGTCGTCCGCGTCGATCGACCCCGGATCGAGCGCCCCGGCGTCGACGTCGCTCGCGATCTCGCGGACCGCGGCCGCGAACTCCGCCTTGCCGCCGAGCCCGACCGTGATTCTGATAGGGGCGTCGGCGGTGCCGGCATCGGCGCCCTCATCCCCGTCGCCGTCGGTGCCCTCCGCGACGGCCGCGTCGTCCGGACCCCGAACGACGAACGGGGCGGGCGCGTCGAGTCGACGGAGCTCGCGCGTGAGCGTGGGGACCACGGATTCGTCGAGCACCGAGACCGAGACGGTGACGCGCTCGGCGCCGTACTCCAGCGCCCACCCGAGCGCCTCGGCGAGGGTGTCGAACGCGCCGTCGACGAGGAGGTCGCGCTCGGTGACGACGATCGCGACGTGTGCCGGCGGCTCCCCGTCGTGGAGTCGGTGGCCGACGGCGAGGTACGCGTCGTACAGGCCCACGTGGGGTGGTCCCGTCGCCGGGGCTAAAAGCTCACGTCCGCTGACGAGGGGTTTAATTCGCCGTCGGCCCTAACTGCGGCGATGGCAGACAGCTACCGCGGGGTGTTCGGCGCGATCCCCTACGCGATCCGGCACACCGACTCGTGGACCATGCGCGTGTACGGGGTCGTCGGCGCGCTCGCGGCCGGGCTGATCGCGACGGTCGTCACCCTCGCGCTCGTCGTCTGGATGGCGGAGACGGCCGACGTGCAGGGCGGCACGTTCCTGTTCTCGCGGTCGCTGTACGTGATCGCCGGCTTCGCCGCGGTGGCGCCGCTGCTCGCGCCGCTGCTGTTCGTCGCGCGCCGTCACCGACGGGGCGACCCGGTGAAGCCGGGGTACGACCGGAAGCTGGCGTACGGCGGTTTCCTCTTCCTCGCCTCGCTGTACGCCGGCCTCGTCATCTCCGCGCCCGCGGAGCTCCGCGAGCCGACCGAGTCCGCGGTCGTCGGCGCCCTCTACGCGCTCCCGCGGCCCGCCGGGATCGTCCCCCCGGTCGCCGCCGCAGCCGTCGTGTTCGCGGTCCACTACCGGCTTCGCGTGACCGACGACGGCGCGGCCGACGACGCGGGCGGCACGGGCGAGCCGCCGACTTCGGCGGACGATACGGCGATCGACGACGACTGACGCGCCTCGAAACCCCGAAAAGGGTCGGTCGCCTACCACGGGGTAATGACCGACGAGCCGGAGCGGACCGACGCGGACATGGCGGGAGACGCCGACGGGACGGAGACCGCGGACGGGAAGGAGAGCACGTTCCTCGTCACGCACGTCGAGAGCGACTCGGCGGTGCTGAAAGACGTTCACGACGGGCAGGTCCACACGCTGAGCTCGAACCCCGGACTCGACGTCGACGACGCGATCGAGGCGACCGTCGCGCCCGACCCGCCGATGGAGGTCACGTACCGGGTGATCGAGGTGGCGGAGCGGCGGCAGCTCTCGATCGAAGAGAGCGAGGAGCCGCCGACCGTCCACGAGCGCGAGCTCGCGGCGGAGACGCCGACGGGGGAGCTCGCCCGCGAGCCCCGCGCGGGCGAGGGGGAGGTCCACGTGTTGACGCCGCCCGAGGCGGACACCGAGGACGCGGTCGCCGACGTGATCGAGGATCGCGAGGCGACGCTGTCCAGAGCCGCCCGGCTCGGGGTGAACCGCGTCGAGGTCCGCTCCGAGCCGGGGGTGGTCAGCGTGCGGTACATGCCGTGAGTCGGTCTCGGGAGGTCGGGTCGCGGGCGAGTGAGAAGGCTTATTCGCGCCCGCGCAGGAACCGCTATTTATGGTAGCGATCGACGTACCGGAGGTCAACTACACCGAGTACTCGAACCGGCAGCTCGTGGCGATCCCGCTCGCGGTCCTCGTTCTCGCGCTCGCGATCATCCTCGGCTGGTATCTCGTCACGGGAGCGCCGGCGAACCTCGGACTGGCGTTCACGGGCGGCGTCGAGCTCCGGATCGCCGACGACGGTGGTAACGTCGAAGAACGAATCGAGACCGAGTTCGACAGGCAGCCCGACTCGATCCGGTCGATCCCCGCGGACGACGTGTTCGTCGTCACCTTCCGGGCGGCCGACGACGACCCCGAGGGGCTGGCGGAGGAGCTCGCGCAACAGGCCGACGACGCGGGACTGACCACGACGGCGATCGACCAGGTGTCCCCGAGCTTCGCGGGCGACACGGCGCGGACCGCGGTCTTCGGCGTCGCGCTGGCGTTCCTCGGGATGAGCGTGCTCGTGTTCGCGCTGTTCCGGACGTTCGTTCCCTCGATCGCGGTGGTCGCCTCGGCGTTCTCCGACCTGGTCATCCCCGTCGCGGTGATGAACCTCCTCGGGATCCAGATGACGCTCGGGACGATCGCGGCGCTGCTGATGATCATCGGCTACAGCGTCGACTCCGACATCCTGTTGAACAACTCCGTGCTGCGCCGGACCGGCGACTTCTACGAGTCGGTGAGCCGCGCGATGCGGACCGGGGTCACGATGACGCTCACGTCGATGGCCGCGATGATCGTGATGGCGATCGTCGCGACCGTCTTCGGCGTCGACCTCCTGCGGAACATCGGTATCATCCTCGCGGTCGGGCTCTGTGCCGACCTGATGAACACGTACCTGCTGAACGTCTCGCTGCTCCGCTGGTACAAGTTCGAGGGGGTGAAGCGCTGATGCTTGAGCCGATCAAGAACAACTGGCGCATCCTCCTCTTAGTCGTCGTCGTGGCCGGCGCGTCGGTCGCGCTGTTCGCCCCGCAGTTCGGCCCCGAGACCGCGCCGGGCGAGAACCAGAGCGAGGCCAGCCAGGGGATCACCAACCTCCAGTACGGGCTGGACCTAGAGGGCGGCACCCGCGTCCGGGCCCCGCTCGAAGGGTACACCGCCACCGGCGTCGACTTCGGCGGCGACGATCCCGTGACGGTCGAACAGGCGGTCGCCGACGAACTCGACGACGTGCAGCTCCGCGACATGGGGTCGAGCGTAAACGAGGACGTGCGTGCGGTCGAGGTCACCGACCCGTCCGTGAGCGAAGACGAGTTCCGGGCGGCGATGGACGCCTCGGGCTACTCCTACGAGGGCGTCCGCCCCGGCGTGACGGCCGAGACCCGGGACCTCACCCAGAGCATCATCGAGGGGAAGATCAACGAGGCGGGGCTCTCGGGCGGGAGCGTCCAGCAGGTCCAGTCGCTCACCGGCGAGTACTTCATCCTCGTCGAGGTGCCCGGCGAGAACCGGAGCGACGTGGTCTCGCTGCTCCAGGAGCGCGGGACGGTCCAGATCGACATCGCGTACCCGAGCGGGAACGGCACCGCCGTCGACGAGGCGGTGCTCACCCAGGACGACTTCGAGAACATCGGGACGGCCTCGCAGCGGGACCGCGGCACGGGCTCGTACGTGCCGGTGAACGTGAGAAACACCGCCTCCGGCGGTCAGCAGTCGCCCGCCGCGACGTTCCAGCAGGCGGTCGTCGACCGCGGCTTCCCCTCGGCGTATCAGTCCGAGGCGGACCGCTGTCAGTACAACCCCGAGACGGGCGAGATCGAGAACTCGAACCCCTGTCTCCTGCTCACCGTCAACGGCGAAGTCGTCAACTCCTTCGGGATGGACCCTGGGCTCGCCGACAGCATGGCGAGCGGCTCGTGGGCCGACACCGCGAACTTCCAGCTGACCACGCCCGAGTTCACGACGGCGCAGGAGATCTCGGTCAACCTGCGCGCCGGCGCGCTGCCGGCGGAGCTCGACATCAGCGGCGAGGGGACCTCCAGCACCATCTCGGCCGCGCAGGGGGAGAACTACAAGAACTACTCGCTGGTGACGGGGATCCTCGCGGTGTTCGCGGTCGCGGGGATGGTGTTCCTGCGCTACCGCGAGCCCGCGGTGGCGCTGCCGATGATCGTCACGGCGCTCGCGGAGGTGTACGCGCTGCTCGGCTTCGCCGCCCTCGTGAGCTACCCGATCGAGCTGGCGGTCATCGCCGGCTTCATCGCGGTCGTCGGGACCGGCGTCGACGACCTCGTGATCATCGCCGACGAGGTGATGAGCGAGGGCGAGGTGAACTCCCGGAAGGTGTTCAACTCCCGGTTCCGCCGGGCCTTCTGGGTCATCGGTGCCGCCGCCGCGACGACGATCGTCGCGATGTCGCCGCTCATGGTGCTCTCGCTCGGGGATCTCTCCGGGTTCGCGATCTTCACCATCCTCGGCGTCCTGATCGGCGTCCTGATCACCCGGCCCGCCTACGGCGACATCCTGCGCCGCCTGCTGACGATCCGGTGAGTCGTCGCGGGAGCGGTCGGCCCCGTCGCCCCCCCGGCCGCATTTCGATCGCGTCGCTCTGGGCAGCACCGAGAACGGAGAGCCGACAAACTCTTAATTTAGACTCGTCTAAACCGACCATGACGACCGCGGCCGCCTCGCGAAGCGGGGCTCGACCGACGACCGTCGGGAGGACGTGAACGCATGACCTACACCGAGATACTGATAGTCGCGTTCGCGGCCCAGCTGGCCGTGCTTCCCGGCGAGAAGGTGCAGTTCATGATCGCCGCGCTGTCGACGCGGTACGACCCGAAGATCGTCGTCGCGGCCGCCGCGTCGGCGTTCGCCGGCTGGACCGCCGTCGAGATCGCCTTCGGACGGGCGCTACAGGCCGCGCTGCCGGGCGTCGTGCTCGACGCGGTGACCGCGGCCCTGTTCTTCGCGTTCGCGTACCTGCTGTACCGATCGATGCCCGACCGCGAATCGGACCGGGTCGCGTCCAGCGACGGCGGCACGGGGTCGCCGGCCGCCGGGGCGGCCGACGCCGGCTACGCCGACCTCGACTCGGTGACGCTCCCCGGACCGCTCGACAGGTACAGGGGGTCTCTCGGGGGGTTCCTCCCGATCTTCGTGCTCACCGCCACCGGCGAGTTCGGCGACAAGACGCAGCTCGTCACGATCGGGCTGGCGGCGCAGTACGGCGTGACCTCCGCCATCTGGGTGGGCGAGATGCTCGCGATCATCCCGATCAGCCTCGCGAACGCCTACTTCTTCCACACGTTCGCCCACCGGTTCGACGTGCGGCGCGCGCACATGGTGTCCGCGGCGCTGTTCGCCTTCTTCGGCGCCGACACCGTCCTCTCGATCGTCGCCGGCGTCTCCGTCTGGGAGACGTTCATCGGGGCCGTGAGCGGGGCGGTCTCGACGCTGGCGTAGGGGCTCGGCTTCCGGCTAAAACTCGTCTAACGCCGACTGCTCGGCCGCCGCCAACGCGTCGTCGCAGGTCGCCCACGACCGCCGGGCGCAGTCGGGGAGGTCGCCCCTGTCGGCGACGTACGCCCGCAGGAACGAGCGCGTCGTCGGGTCGCTCGGGTAGCCGCTCCCGACGCCGTCGTACGCCGGGTACCGGTCGTCGATCGCCGCCATCCGGGCGTCACGGGCCACCTTGGCGACCACGCTCGCCGCGCCGACGACCGGGTCCGCCTCGTCGGCGCCGTGGAAAGCCTCGACGTCGACCGCGGGGTGAGCGGAAGCGCGCTCGTCGCCGCCGGTGTCGGGACCCCTGACCCCGCCCTCGACGAACTCGCCGAGCCGCCGCGCGAACCGCGCCTCGCTGGTGTCGCCCGCGTCGGCGACGACGCGGACGGGGTCCTCGGACGGTTCACCGGCGGGGAGCCCCTCGGTCTCGGCGAGCGCGGCCCGCACCGCCCGCGCCTGTCCGCGGACCGTGAGCGTGTTCATGTCGGTGTCGGGGCGGTCGATCTCGGCCGGCTCGACGAACGCGACGCCGACGGCGACGCGGTCGCTCCCGCGGATCGCCTCGGCCATCGCCTCGCGCCGCTCGGGGGAGAGCCGCTTCGAGTCGTCGACGTCGGCCGGGAGGCTCGACGGGGCCGCGAACACGGCCGCGGCGACCATCGGCCCGAGCGCCGGGCCCTTTCCCGCCTCGTCGACGCCGAGGTACACGCGTCACTCGTCGTCGGGGAGGGGTAAATACGTTCAGAAAGCGGGTCGGCGGCGGTCGACCGGGACGCCGCTCAGTCGATCAGGACCGCGTTGACCTGGCCGGTCTGGCCGGGACGGGAGGTGACGCGGGCGCGGCCGGCGGACGTGTCGATGACGGCGCCCTTGGTGACGATGTTCCGGCGGGCGTAGTTGACGTTGGAGGGGTTTTCGACGACGTTCTCGATCTCGGCCTCGCTGACCTCGCCGCCGTCGGCGACCTGCGCGACGTTCGTCGAGAGCGCGCGGACCTTCTTCTCCGTGCCGCGGGAGTCGATGTACTGGACGCGCGTCTCGCCGACGGTGGTCTCGGCGGGCTCGCGGCCGAGCTGGTGGCGCTTCTTGTTCGAGGCGTGCTTGAGTCGGCCGCCCGTCCGCTTGCGCGTGGAGCGTCCCTGGTCTTTCATACAGGTACGAACAGCCAGCGAATACTTGAAGCGTTCGACTCGCCTCGGCGCCGAGCCGGCGCGTGACGGGCGGACGCCCTCGTCACGACGCGACCGAGGGGTTCGAGCGGCGCTCACGCGAACTGCCGTTCGAACGACCGGATCCCCTCGTCGGTGCCGACGACGACCAGCTCGTCGTCCGGACCGATCCGCGTGTCGGGACCGATCTCGGTCATGGTCTCGTCGTCGCGCTCGATCGCGATGACGGTGCAGCCGGTCGCCTCGCGGACGTTCGCCCGACCGATCGTCCGGCCGGCGAGCCGCGGCACGCGGCTCCTGACGACCTCGATCTGCTGGTTGAGCGAGAGCACGTCGCGGTCCTCGATGACGGTCGAGGCCGACAGCCGCCCGGTGACGGTCGCGAGCGAGAGGACGTAGTCCGCGCCCGCGCGGTGCATCTTCCGAACGCTCGGGGCCTCCTCGACGCGGGCGAGCACCTGCGTGTTCGGCGCTAAGTCCCGGACCACGAGCGTCGTGAACTCCGTCGTGGTGTCGTCCGGCAGCGCGAGCACGACGGTGCGCGCCGACTCCACGCCGGCGGCGCGCAGCGTCTCCGGGTCGGTCGCGTCGCCGACCACGTCGACGCCCTCGGCGTCCTCCCGGTCGACGACCGTGACGGGGAGGTCGGCGTCGGCGACCGTCTCGGCGACCGCGCGGCCGACCTGGCCGTATCCGATGACCACGGTCTCGCCCGCGCCGAACCGCCGCGTGGCGGAGTTCGTCAGGTCGACGAGCCGCTCCAGCTGGTCCGGCCGGCCGGAGACGAGCAGGACCGTCCCGGCCGACAGCGTCGCGTCCGGCGGGGGCGCCGCGTCGAACTCGCCGTCGACCCACATCCCAATAACGTTGACGCCGGCGCGCTCGCGGATCCCGCTGTCGGCGAGCGTCGAGCCGGCGAGGGGGCTCCCGTGCGGGACCGCCACCTCCGCGAGCTGCAGGGAGTCCCCGATCGCGACCGCCTCGTCGAGGTCGGTCTGGAGCGCCGTCGTCACCTTCGCGGCGAGGCTCTCGCCGAGCAGCGACCGCGGGGAGAGCACCTCGTCCGCGCCCGCGAGCCGGTGGTACCGCTCGCGGGTCGGGTCCTCGACGACGCTGATGACGCGCACGTCCGGCGACAGCTCCTTTGCGGCCAGCACGATGCTCGCGTCCACCTGGTCGGAGACGTCCGTCACCAGCGCCCGCGCGTCGGCGAGGTTCGCGGCCGCCAGCCCCTGCGTCGACTCCGGGTCCGCGCGGATCACCGTCCGGCCCGCCTCCTGAAGCTCTGCGGCCCGGTCGTCGTCCGGCTCGACGAACGCGTACGGGATCTCGTGGGAGTCGAACTCGGCGGTGAGCGCCGCCGACCGCGAGGTGTCGGAACAGATGACGACGTGACCCGACAGGCCGTCGTCCAGCGACGTGGGAACCGTCGTCGAGAACGCCTCCTCCAAGAGCGGCGTCACTACGACCGGCAGCGCGCCGATCAAAAGCACCATCCCGACGAGGTCCATCACGGCGATGAACGCGTTCAGCCGCTGGCTCTCCCACGGAGAGTCCCCGCCGAACCCCGTGGTGGTGAACATCTCGACCGAGAAGCGCAGCGCCTCGATCATCGTGATCGCGTCGCCCTCGTACACCCGCATCCCGTAGCGGTAGACGACCGCGGTGAAGACTAGCACGAAGAGGACGAAGGTGAAGTACCCGCCGACGCGGCGCTTCCACGAGTCCATCGACCAGTCGTACGCGGCCCATCCACAAAAGCGGGCCGCGTCTGGGCGGCAAACCTATCCGCGGGAGCGGAAGTTCGGTGGTTTAAGACGCGGGGGGACCCAACGCCGGGACATGGTGCGGGACCCGTCGCGCGAGGAGGACCCCCCGTCGGTCGACGACGTGCTGGACGCGCTGGCCGACGACGCCGCGCGCCGGATCGTGACGGCGCTCACCGAGCCGAAGACGGCGAGCGACCTCTCCGAGGAGTGCGACATCCCCCTGTCGACGACGTACCGGAAGCTGGAGAAGCTCACCGACGCCTCCCTGCTCCGGGAGTCGACGGACATCCGCCGCGACGGACAGCACACGACGCGCTACTCCGTCTCGTTCGACGCCGTGACGGTCTCGCTCGACGGCGAGGGCGACGCGGACGGCGAGGCGGACGAGGCCCGCGAGCTCACCGTCGAGTTCTCCCGCCCGGAGCGCACGCGGGACGAACGGCTGGCCGACCTGTGGTCGGAACTGCGAGAGGAAACATGACAACGCACATCGACCTCGCCATCATCGTGGCAAAGACCGCCATCCTCGTGCTCGGTGGCAGTATCACCTACTACGCGCTCAGCGCGTACGGCAGAACGGGCGACCCGTCGCTGCGCGCGCTCGGGATCGGTTTCGGGACCGTGACCGTCGGCGCGCTGATCGGCGGCGTCTCTCACCAGATCATCGGCGCCTCTCTGGCGGTCGGGATCGCGATCAACAGCCTGTTGACCGCGGTCGGCTTCGGCGTCATCGTCTACTCGCTGTACGTGGAGTGACCTCGCCGGCGTCGACCGTTCGGAACCGGGATCGACTTGCCGAGGTCGCCGTCGACCGTTCGGAGCCGCCGCCGGCAGTTCGGAGCCGCCCTCGATCCGGTGGCTGTCGACGTCCGACGAACCCCGTTTTCGGTAGCCTTTTGCGGCGCTCCGCCCTCGATTCGTCTCATGAGCGACGCACGCGAGGAGCTCTCCCGCCGGATCGCCGGCGAGATAACGCTCAGCGACGACCCCGGGGCGACGCTCCGGAAGTGGCGGACCGACTTCGACGTCTCACAGACAGAGCTCGCCGACCAGCTCGACGTCTCCTCGTCGGTGATCTCCGACTACGAGAGCGGTCGGCGCGAGAGCCCGGGGATCGGCGTCGTGCGCCGGATCGTCGACGGGCTCCTGGACATCGACGAGCGGCGCGGCGGCGGGCGCCTCCGCCAGTACGCCCGCGTGCTCTCGGCGGGCTTCGAGAGCGACATCGTCCACGACCTCCGCGAGTACGCCACCGCGGTGCCGGTCGAGGAGTTCTACGAGGCGATGGACGCCACGGAGGTCGTCCGCGGGGAGCGCGACACCGTCAACGGCCACACCGTGATCAACTCCATCGAGGCGATCACGCGGCTCTCCAGCGAGGAGTTCTACCGGCTGTACGGCCAGTCGACGAACCGCGCGCTCGTGTTCACGGGCGTGACCCGCGGCGAGTCGCCGCTTGTCGCGCTCCGCGTCGTGAGCCCGACGCCGAACGCGGTCGTCCTCCACGGGATCGAAGCCGAGGACCTGTGGGAGCACGCCGCCGACCTCGCGCGCGTCGACCGCTTCTCGCTGGCGACGTCGACCCGCGACCTCGACGACTGCCTCGCCGACCTGCAGGCGCTGTGAGCGTCTCGGGGAGACGGTCCGCCGACCCGCCCGAACCGCGGCCCTGAAGCCGCCGGCGCCCCTCGGGCCGCGTATGACCGACGAGTACGCCGAGCGCCTCCGCGCAAACCGCCGCGAGAAGGACGAGTTCTTCGCCGAGCATCCGCAGTCGCCGGTCCCGCCCGAGCGCCGCGACGACTTCGACGGGCTCGACTACTTCCCGCCGGACGAGACGTACCGCGTCGAGGCGACCGTGACCGTCCACGACGACCCCGAGCCCGTCGAGATGGAGACCACCGCGAGTAACCCGGTCCGGTACCTCCGCGTCGTCACGTTCGCGTTCGAGGTCGACGGCGAGGAGCGCGCGCTCGCCGGCTACCGACAGGAGGGCGAGGACGGCGAGATCTTCGTCCCCTTCCGCGACAAGACCACAGGCCAGCAGACGTATCACCAGGGCCGATACATGGAGCTGGAACCGGCGGGCGGGCTCGCCGACGGCGACGTCGTCACCCTCGATTTCAACCTCGCGTACAGTCCCTTCTGCGCGTACAGCGAGACGTTCGCCTGCCCGCTCCCGCCCGAGGAGAACTGGCTGGAGATCGTCGTGCCGGCCGGCGAGCGCGCGCCCGACATCGAGTAGTCTACGGACCGTTTCGTTCGACGAGAGAGAAGCGGACCGCCGAGTCGCGCCGCGTTACCGTTCCAGCTCGACCGTGAGGTCGGTCGCGATCCACGCGTCCGTGTTCCCCTGCTCCGTGAAGACGGTTCGATCGGGCGAGCAGCGACTCGCCGCGACGATCGGCCGTGCGTCCGCTGACTCTCCGGCGCCGCGCTCGATCCGGTCCCCAGTGCTCATTACAACCTCGTCGGGGGTACGGGTGGTTATAGGTTTCGGTCGGCCTAAACCCAGGCGATACCGCGACCGCCGCAGCGGACCCGCGCGATCGGCGGACCGCTGCGATGGCGGCGACCCGCGCGGGGGATCGGAGCGCATTACCCGACGGCGCTCCTTCGACTCGACGATGACGGATTCGCTCTTCACGCCGTTGACGCTGCGCGACACCGAGCTTCGGAACCGCGTGATGCTGTCGCCCATGTGCCAGTACTCCGCGGACGGCGGGCTCGCGAACGACTGGCACCGGATCCACCTCGGCTCGCGCGCCGTCGGCGGGGCCGGCGCCGTGATGACCGAGGCGACCGCCGTCGAGGAGCGCGGTCGGATCACCCCGGGCTGTCTCGGGATCTGGTCCGACGAGCACGCCGAGGCGATCGAGCCGATCGTCGACTTCGTCCGGTCGCAGGGCGCGACGCCCGGGATCCAGCTGGCGCACGCCGGCCGCAAGGGGTCGCATCGGCCGCCCGCCGAGGGCGGCGATCCGATTCCGGAAGACGACCCGACAGGCTGGGAGACGATATCGGCGAGCGACGCGCCGTATCCCGACGGCGACCGCTCGGAGACCGGCGAGCCCGCGGCGACCCGCCGGATGGACGGCGGCGACATCGACGACGTGATCGAGTCGTTCGCCGACGCCGCGGCGCGCGCGCTCGACGCCGGCTTCGAGATCGCCGAGGTCCACGCGGCCCACGGTTACCTGCTCCACCAGTTCCTCTCGCCGGTCACCA
Organism: Halorubrum sp. SD626R; assembly: GCF_001261915.1. Classification (GTDB taxonomy): domain Archaea; phylum Halobacteriota; class Halobacteria; order Halobacteriales; family Haloferacaceae; genus Halorubrum. The sequence goes on along the minus strand of NZ_CVRT01000040.1, from coordinate 26,706 downwards.
ACGACCGCGACGACGAGTACGGCGGGAGCTTCGAGGATCGGACGCGGCTCGCCCGCGAGGTCGTCGCGGCCGTGCGGGACGTCTGGCCCGACGACAAGCCCGTGTTCGTCCGGATCTCCGCGACCGACTGGCTCCCCGACCGCGACTCGTGGGACGTCGACGACTCCGTGCGACTGGCCCCGCTGCTCGCGGAGGCCGGGGCCGACCTGGTCGACGTCTCCGGCGGCGGGATCCACCCCGACCAGCAGCTCCCCGAGACCGGTCCGGGATACCAGGTGCCGTACGCCGAGGCGATCCGCGAGGGCACCGACGTGCCCGTCGCCGCGGTCGGCGGGATCACGGAGCCGACGCACGCCGACGCCCTCGTCCGGAACGGGCGGGCCGACCTCGTCGCGCTCGGCCGAGAGATGCTCCGGCACCCGTACTGGCCGCTGGAGGCGGCCCACGAGCTCGGCGCGGACATCGAGTGGCCGGTGCAGTACCGGCGCGGTCGGTTCGACTGAGGGGGTGGGTGAGGAAGAGACTCGACCGCGACCCGGGGTGGAGCGCGCTACGGTATCGGGCAAAGCTCTCGGTCACGTAGCGCCGGAAGCGGGATCAGGATCTATCAGTTGTAGCCGCGCCAGCGACGACCGCACTCCTTGCATTTGAAGAACCGCGTCGGGGGCTCGTCGGCGGCGCCGGTCTGTTTGATCGTGTACCACGCCTCGCCGTGGCCGCACTCGTCGCAGACGACGTCGGTCGCGGTGGGCTTCCCCTCGAAGTTCGCGCCCTCCTCCGTCTCGATCACCTCGTCACCGGTCTGTTCCGTGGTCGACTCGAAGTCGGCCGCGAGCGACTCGTCGCGCTCGGCGGTGCCGCCGCAGTCGTCGTTCTGACACACCATCTCCCCGTCGACGGAGACCATCATCGAACCGCAGTCGTCGCAGAACTGCATAGATGCGCCGCGATAGGGTGTCAAGCGGTTTAGCTCCCGTGACTGCGCTCGATACGACTGGTTTGTTCGATTAAAGATAGTCGGCGACGCGGTGAACACCTCCAAAGCCCCAGCCGCTCGGTCAGACGTGGGCAGCTACCGATCGACGGCGAATCGCTCCAAAGCCCCAGCCGGGAGGGCGGCGCACGCTCGTTGCGCTCCTCGGTCGCTCGCCTTGCTCGCTCCCTGTGGTGCTTACGTCGCCTGCGCCGCCCTCCCGGCTGCCCCTTTGAGTCCCACCCTGGCCGCACAGCATCGCAGCCTCACGCCTCCCCAACCTCGCGGCTCCCTTCGGTCGCCGCGTCCCTCGCGCGTGCTCCTCGGCCGCAAAGCGGCCTCGGAGGCACGCGCCACCGCACCGCCGTCCATTTATATACTGTCGACGTTCTCGCCGATCCGCTCCCACGCGAGGTGCGCGACGATCCCGAGCAGGAACGCGACGCCGAGGTTCGTCGCCAGCGCGGCGAGCCCGATGGCGACCGAGAGCGCGACGTTCTCCGAGTCGACGGCGTTGCGCGCGAGCGAGACGGCGACGATCGCGAGCAGCGCGCCGAGCATCGCCACCGGGAAGGCGCCGAGGAGAGCGGGCGTCGCGAACGGGACGGCGAGGAAGTAGCCGGCGCCGAGGACGACGTTGGCGCCCCCGGTGCGCGCGCCGAACGCGTGCTTCCCGGCGACGCCGTCACAGCCGTGACACATCGGGATCGCTCCGAGCGGCACCGCGATCAGGTTCGTCGCGCCCATGCTCGCCGAGAGCTCGTCCGGGGTCACCTCGGCGTCGAACAGGTCGGCGAACAGCAGGGAGGTCGCGAGCGCGGCGTTGCCGATCGTCATCGCGAGCTGCGCGACCACGCCGTCGGCCGCGCTCCGAGTGGCCGCCGCCGAGAGCGCCGAGAGCGACGGCGTCGGGGGCGCGCCGGGCCACTGCGGCGCGGGGATACCGGCGGTGACGAGGGCGATCACGACGCCCGCGACCGCCACCGCGAGCGCGCTCGCCTTCGGGTGCCCGGCGAGGGCCGCGAGGGCGGCGATCCCGACGCCGACGGCCGCGAGGACCGGGTCGCCAAGCGCCAGATCGACGCCGGTCCGCAGGAGGAGCAGCCCGACCGCGAACTGGACCCCGCGGATCACCGGCTCGCCGATCCAGCGTTCGACCCGCGCGAGGGTGCCCGTGAGCCCGACCGCGAGGAGGAGGACGCCGAGGACCAGCCCGGCCAGCGCGAGCTCGGCGTACGTCAGCGCGCCGGCGATCGCCAGCGCGGCCAACGCCTTCATCGGCTCGACGGACACGGGGAGCCCGTACCGAACCCCCCAGACGACCTGGAAGACGCCGAAGCCGGCGAGCGCGTGCGGCAGCGACACGCCGGTCAGGAGCGACAGCGCGACGACGAGCGGGACGACCGTAATCGAATCCCCTATCGCCCCGGTGACCGCCCCCGGACCGAACTCGACCCCGCGCCGTCGCGTTTTATCGACGATTCCCACCGTGGAGGACGGTCGTGTCCGAGACGCTTGAGGCTGTTCAGAAACCGCCGTCGGGATCGCTTCGTCTCGGCGTAACTGTATTCAGTTCATTCGCCGGAATCGAACGTCGGGTCCTCCTCGGAGATCATCGGGCAGTTCCGCACCCGGAACTCGTCGAAACCGACCGCCTCGACGATGCTCGTCCCCTCGTGGGTGCACGCGACCTCCGGCGGCGGGGTGAAGTGCGGGCACTGCTGGCAGTACGTCCGCTTCGAGACGACGTGCTCCGCGTCGCCCTCGCCGGGCGCTGACGTCGCCTCGCCCGCCGCGTCGGCGACCCCGGCGTCCGCGTCGAGAGACTCCCAGATGTCCTCTTCGGCCGCGCCGCCGACGTCCATCCGCTCGAACGCGTCGTCGAGGTCGCCCGAGTCGGCGGGACCGAGGTCGCCGAAGGGATCGGGGTCGCCCGAGTCGGGGGCGTCTCCGGCGGCGGGCGAACCGGCTCCGAGACCGACCGCGTCGGGTCCTGAGCCGCCGGGTTCGGAGTCGTCTGCGTCGAAGCCGTCCGGGTCGAAGCCGTCCGAATCGAAGCCGTCGAAACCGGAATCGTCGGATCCGCCCTCCCCGAAGTCGTCGGCGTCCTCGGTGTCGACCCCCGCACCGAGCTCGGCGAAGGGGTCGTCAACCTCGGCGGACTCGTCGATCGCTGCGTGTTCGTCGCCCTCGGTGGGGTCGGCGAGGGCGTCGAACGGGTCGTCCTCGTCGTTTCCGTCGGGGTCGCCCCGCGGCCCGTCTCCCTCGTCGCTCATCGGTCGCCTCCGGGGTCTCGGGTGCTCACGCCGCCCGTCTCTTCGTCGTCGACGTCGCCGTCGAGGGCGGGCTGCTCCGCGGCGACGAGCCGCGAGGTGCCGAGGAAGCCGGGGTTCGGCTCCAGCTCGGCGAACTCCCGGCCGCAGTGGGGACACTCCGGCTCCGTCAGCAGCCCGACGTCGACGGTCTCGCCGCAGTCGGTGCAGGCCGCCTTCCGGACCCCGTTCCGGTTCGCGGTCGCCGACAGCGCGTCGAGCCGCTCGCGGTCGGCGCGGTCGCGCTCGGCCGCCTCCAGCCGGCGCCGGACTCTGACGACCGCGCTCGCGACGCGCGAGAGCTTGTCGTCGAGCTCCTCCGTGTCGATCGCGTCGACGCGCGCCTCAAGCTCCGCGAGGTCGTCCACGCGCTCCTCGACGCTCGCGAGCCGGTCGTCGAGCTCGCCGACGCGCTCCTCGACCGCCTCGTCGGCCGTCGATCGCGCCGCCGCGTCCGCCTCGACCTCGTCGAGCCGCTCGGCGATCGCGTCGAGGTCGGTCGCGAGCGCGTCCAGCCGCTCGGCCGTCTCGGGGTGCGCGTGGTCGGCCGGCGCCGCGGACTCCAGCTCGCGGTAGAGCTCGACGAAGCGCTCCCGGAGGTCCCCGACCTTCTCGTCGACCTCGGCGTCGAGGGCGTCCAGCCGGGAGTCGATCGCCGCCACCGCCTCGGCGTCCGGCACGTCGACCCCCTCGGCCTCCGCGAGCGCGACGATCGCGCGCTTCAGGAGCTCCTCGCGGGCCACGCCGACCTCGTCGGCCGCGGCCTCGACCGCGTCGTCGACCGTCCCGTCGGTCGGATCGAGGTCACTCATTGAGGAGTCTCCGTCATCTACGACTCGTTTAGCGGGCAGACTTAAGTAATCTGTCGCGTCGTTCTCCGGATCGATACTCGGCGTCGAGCCCGATCGGGCGGCGCCTCCCGCGGCGCCGGGGCCTCCTCACCGGATCTTCCGCACGTCGCTGATGTCGAAACCGCCGTCGTGGATCTCGGTCTCGAACCGGACGATGTTCTCCGCCTCCAGCCGCGAGAGGACGCCGCGGAACTCGCGGACGAACATCGTCCGGGCGCGCTGGGAGCCGCCGCTCTCCCACGTGAACTGGAGGGTGCCGCCCGCGGCGTCCATCAGGGCGCCGAACTCGCGGTCGGAGATCGAGTCGGTGTTCACTAACACGAGGATGAGCCCGCCCCACTCGTAGGCGGCCTTCTTCAGCCCCTTCATCACCATCGCCACGTCACTCCACTCCGTGTCCTCGTCGACCATCGAGACGAGGTCGGTGACGGAGTCGATACAGACTAAGCTTCCGTCGGCGTTCGCCGAGAGGTAGTCGCCGAACGCCGTGAGCACGTCCTCGTACTCGCCGCGGTCGCCGAGCTCCGTGATCGACGCCGTCTCCTCCTCGTACCAGTCGCGGGGGATCGGGCTCAGCTGGAAGTACTCCGGCGAGAGGTCCCGGAAGGCGATCTCGTCGATGGCGGCGTCGACGATCTCGTCCGCCATCGTGTACCCCATCTCGCGGGTGAGCGCGTCGGTGTCGGCGGTAAAGGAGAGGTAGTGGACGCTCTCCGGGAGTTCGGCGTCGGGCGAGAGGTCGCCGTAGTAGAGGTCGAACAGCTCCGCGTCGGCGCGTCCGAGCGCGTTCATCGCCGCGCTGGTGTAGCAGAACTCGCGCGCGCCGGCCCCGGACTCGCCGGCGAGCAGCACGACGTTGCCCGGCGGCGCCCCGCCGCCGAGGATCGAGTCGAGGCGGGCGACGCCGAACGGAACGCTCGTCATGTCCCGTACCGGGTCGCCGCCCCGCTTAGTGTTGTTGCTCGCGCGGGGATGCGAGCAGGCACGAGGCGAAGCGGCCGTCGCCTACTCCTCCACCCGCGCCCCGCCCTCGGCCGCGCGGACGACCGCGACCGACCCGGACACGCCCGCCTCGTCGAGCGCGCGCTCGCCCGCCGCGGCCGCAGCGTCGGCGTTCGCGGCGTCCGTGACGCCGTAGACCGTCGGACCCCACGAGGACTGGCCCGCGCCGAACACCGACGCCGCGGCCGACAGCGACGCCACCACGTCGCCGACCGGCGGGCGGTAGACGCCGCCCTGCTCGTCGGCGTACCAGGCGCCGTTGAGCCGGCCGATCTCCGCGACCGCGGCGCCGAACCGCTCGGCGTTCCCGGTCGCGACCGCGGGGAGCACCCGCCGGGTGACGATCCCGCCGATCCGGTCGGCGAGCCCGGGGTCCGCGCGCTCGACCGCGGTCCGCATCGCGTCGTCCTCGGCGTCGCCGCTCCTCCCCGGGTCGGCGTCGGGACGCACGAGCAGGAACCGCCAGTCGTCGGGGACGGCGTGACGGGCGGCCACCGGCGGCACGGTCCACTCGCCGTCCGCGGGGCGGTCGGTCGTGAACCGGGCGGTCGGGTGGCCGACGTCGAGGACGAACCCGCCCGCCTCGAAGGCCGCGACGCCGACGCCGGAGCGCCCGCCGCGGCCGAGCGCCGGGGCGCGCTCGCGGACCTTCGGGTCTCTCCCGTGGGCGACCCCGATCGCGGCGAGCGTCGCCGCGGCCAGCTGGGTCCCGCTCCCGAGGCCGGCGTGGCGCGGGAGGGACTCGCGGACGGTGACGCGCGCGCCGTCGACGCCGAGCAGGTCGACGGCGGTGCGGGCGTACTCGCGGACGTCGTCGCCGACGGCGGGGTCGGCGGCGGAGTCGGTATCGTCGATCGTCTCGACACTGACCCGGTCGGCCGGCTCCGCTTCGACGACGACGCGGGGCTCCGCGAGGCCGAGGCCGAGGGCGCCGTACAGCCGCTCGTGCGAGAGGCTGAGATTACAGAAGCCGAAGTGGAGTCGGGCCCCGGCGCTCGCGCGTGCCATTGCGATGCTGTCGTTTCGCGGGCGACCGGTAAAGGGTGCGTGACAGTGGCGGGCGTTGCCCCTGATCGCGTTCGTTACGACTCCGCCGCTTCAGCGATAGCGGGGACTAGTGAAGCCCCGGCCGCTCGTTTATAAACCATTGACGACGGATCGAGGGTGAACACCGCCAAAGCCCCAGTCGCTCAGCCGTACGTTGTTGAGTTCGGATCGGCGGTGACCACCCCCAAAGCCCCAGCCGCGAGGACTCGATGGCCTCGCTGCGGTCCTCAGTCGGTCGCTTACGCTCCCTCCTTGCGGTCCTTACGTCGCCCGTCTTCGTCCTCGCGGCTGCCCCTTTGAGTCCCGCCCACCGCAACCGCACCGCACCTCACACCTCCCCAGCCTCGCCGCTCACGCTCTGCGGGCGTTCGCGGCGTCCCTCGCGCGTGCTCCTCGGCCGCGAGGCGGCCTCGGAGGCACGCGCCACCGCACCGCCGTCTGGTGATAAATAGCGCCTGACTACTCACTCCTTCCAGTCCGGGTTCGCGCGGGGCGGCGAGAAGATGTCGTACCCCACGACCGTCTCGTCGCCGTCGTTGCGCGCGGCGTGCGGCTCGCCGCCCGGGATCGCGTACGTGTCGCCGGCCTCGACGACCAGCTCCTCCCCGTCGACGAGGAACGTGAGCGCCCCCTCGATGATCGCGCCGACCTGCTCGTGCGGGTGGTCGTGCTCGGGGACCGACGCGCCCGGCTCGATGACGAAGTGCTGCACGCTGGCGTCCTCGCCGACCGCGCCTTGCGTGAGGAACACGCCGTCGACCGCCTCGACCGCCTCGACGTCCGCGTCTGGTACGATGTCCATGAGAGAGCCGGCGGGCGGGAACGACTTAAATAGTGGTTACGGGAACGGGTGGTACTCCTTCGCAAGCTCCGGCTCGAAGCCCATCGACCGCGGCACGTCGCGGGCGCGGTCGCCGAAGAAGGGGTCGCCGGTGAAGAGGGGCTGCGCGCCCGGCACCAGCACGCGGACCGCCTCGAACCCCATCCCGGCGAGGTCACGAGTCGTGATCCGGGCGACGTACGGCTCCAGTCCGACGGTCTCGACGCGGTCGACGACGGCCTCCAACTCGTCGGTTCCGGAGAGCTCCGGCTCGCCGAGGGCGTCGGCGGCGACGCTCGCGTCCGGGTCGAAGAACGCCCGCGTCTCGTCGGGGAAGTCGGCGTGGCGGCCGATCGCGGCGCCCTCGTCGGCCGCGGCGTCCGGGCCCATCGACCGGAGCTCCGTCCAGTTCTGGAGCGCCTCCGCGAGCGCGCTCCGGGCCGCGGCGACCGGATCGAGGTCGGCGCCCGACCCGGCCGCAAATCGGGGCCAGTCCCCGTCGCGGGCGACGCCGACCGCGACCACGGGCACGTCGATATCGGTCGTCACGAGCAGGGGAGTCACGGAGAGCGACTCGGCCCGCGCGCGCTTCTCCAGCTCGGCGAACGTCGGGTCCTCGACCTCCAGTCCGAGCGGCTCCGTGGTCGAGTACCAGCTGGTCATCGTCGCGTCGCGCTCGATGGCCTCGTACAGCCCCGACAGCGCCGCTTCCGGCCCGGAGTTCCCGAGCCCGAGCCCGGTCGTGATCGCGGGGCGATACCGCCGCTCCAGCGGCGGGAAGCGGACGAACTCCGCCGGGAGGCTCGCGGGCTCGCCGGTCGCGAGGGCCTCACCCGTCGCCCACGCGAGCCGGTCGTCGCGGTCGTACGCCTCGTGATCGTCGGGGCGCACGAACGCGTCGGGCGTCACGGGGTTCTGGACGTTCGCGGCCGGCGCGCGAGTGAACGACGCCTCGCGGTAGACGCCCGCCGCGTACCGCTCTAACCCCTCGCCGAGCGCCTTCATGAACGCCGCGTCCCAGCCGGCGGCGACGCCGCCGCCGAACTCCGCGGCCCGGACGTCGGAGAAGGGCGTCGTGTCGGCGACGCGCGCGACGTAGTACGGCACCGGGAACGACTCCCGCTCGCCGACCTCGGAGAGCGCGCCGATCCGGGGGTCGACCGCCCGCTCGGCGCGGTCGATCGACTCGTCGAGCGAGCGGTCGGCGTGCTCCCGCGGCAGCGCGTCGCCGGGGGCGTCGCCGCAGTCGCAGCCGGGGGCGGGGAGGAGGGTCCGCTCCGCGCCCGGGACCTCGACGACCGTGTCGGCGACCGGGTCGCCGGCGAGCAGGCGGATGACGCGGCGCCCGGCGAGCGCGCCCGCGTAGCGCACGGCCGACCGCCGGCCCTGCGTGGCGTCCGCCGGCTCCGCCCCGCCGCTCGCGACCCGGGCCCGGAGGCAGTCGTAGCAGGCCGCGTCGAAGACGGTGACCGCGGCGTCGACGTCGTCGAGTGGGACGCCGCCGAGCCCGCCGACCTCGATCGCGACCCAGCGGTCGAGGGCGTCGTTCGCGGCCGCGAACGCCGACGAGCCGGCGGTGTCGGCGACGACGGCGAGGTCGAAGCCGTCCAGCAGCCCCGGCTCGACGGGCATCACGTTCACGTCGACGTCGCCGAGCGCGGCCGCGACGGCGTCGACCGCGGGGCCCTCGCCGACAAGTGCGATGTCCATGTCCCGCCCGACGCGAAGGAGCGAAAAAAAGCCGCGGGTCGCGGCGTCGGCGGGGATCGAGGCGCCCTCCCTACGCCAGCAGGTCGCTCGCGACCGCGGCGAGCTCGCCGGCGTCGACGCCGTGGAGCCGTTCGTCGCCGAGCTTGAGCCGGAGCCGCGGGCGACCCACGTCGATCGGGACCTTCTCCGTGTCGATGATCCCCTGGTCCTCCAGCCGGGTCTTCGTCCGGGAGAACGTCGCCTTCGAGGCGATCCCCACGTCCTCGCCCCACTTCGAGATGTCGTAGAGGAGCACGTCGTTCTTCGCGGCGACGAGCAGCGAGACGGTCACCTCGTCGAGCGCGGCGTCGGCCGACTCCATCGACGCGAGCACGGCGTCGAAGTCGTCGCGGGCGGCCTCGCCGATCTCGGCCGCCATCGTCTCCCGGACGCGCCCGAGCGCCGGGGTCCGGAGGCCGTACTCCTCGGCCGTCTCGAAGGCGTCGCGGTGCGTCGCGAACACTTCGTCGACGAAGTCGGCGTCCTCGGTCGAGAGCGCGGCAACGTGCTCGCCCGCGCTCACGAGGACGACCACCCGCGAGGGCGAGACGAACAGCGCGTTGTCGACGTCGGCCGAGAGCACGCGGAGGCCGAGCGAGCCGTCCGCGACGAGGTCGGCCGCCTTCGACGCGACGAGGAAGTCGTCGGTCACGTCCTTCAGCGTGCGCTCGTCCGCCAGCATCGACAGGATCGGTAGGTCGTCGCGGCCGGTCGCGGCCTCGACGAGCGATACGATCGTCCCCGCGGACGGGTCGACGACGAGGAGCTCCTCGTCGGCGCCGGCGAAGGCCGTATCGAGGACGTTCTCGACGTTCGTCTCCAATAAATTCGATACCATCTATCTCTCCGGATAAAAGCCAGATGTCTATTTAATATTAACGGGATTCGAGGAGTGAACAACGGGCCATCAGCCGCCGAACCGCCCGAAAACGGCCGATTCGCGGATCGAGGTCGCGCCGGCGGAAGAGACGCGTCAGAGGCCGGGAGCCGAGCGGCGTGCGGCGAGGGGGAGAGACGGCACGGCGGCCCCGCGAGCGCGGCGAAGGCGACGCCGCGACGGAAGGATTAATGCGCGATCGCACCCGGGTTCGTACATGGACAACGAGCACGTCCGGGAGGTCGATCCGGCGGTCGCCGACGCGCTGGCCGGCGAGCGCGACAGGCAGGAGCAGACGCTCGCGATGATCGCGAGCGAGAACCACGCGAGCGAGGCGGTACTGGAGGCGCAGGGGAGCGTCCTCACGAACAAGTACGCCGAGGGGTACCCGGGCGCCCGGTACTACGCCGGCTGCGAGTACGCCGACGAGGTCGAGGAGCTCGCGATCGAGCGCGCGAAGGAGCTGTGGGGCGCCGAGCACGTCAACGTCCAGCCCCACTCCGGGACGCAGGCGAACCAGGCGGTGTACTACGCGACGCTGGAGCCGGGCGACAAGATCCTCTCGCTGGAGCTGAGCCACGGCGGCCACCTCTCGCACGGTCACCCCGCGAACTTCACGGGGCAGATGTACGAGGTCGAGCAGTACGAGGTCGACCCCGAGACGGGGTACATCGACTACGAGGGCCTCCGCGAGACGGCCGAGGAGTTCGAGCCGGACATCGTCGTCTCCGGCTACTCCGCGTACCCACGGACCGTCGACTGGGAGGAGATCCAGGCGGCCGCGGACGCGGTCGACGCCTACCACCTCGCCGACATCGCCCACATCACCGGGCTCGTCGCCGCCGGCGTCCACCCCTCGCCGGTGGGCGTCGCCGACTTCGTCACCGGCTCGACCCACAAGACGATCCGCGCCGGCCGCGGCGGGATCGTGATGTGCGACGAGGCGCACGCCGACGACATCGACAAGGCGGTGTTCCCCGGCGGGCAGGGCGGGCCGCTCATGCACAACGTCGCCGGCAAGGCGGTCGGGTTCAAGGAGGCGCTCGAGCCCGAGTTCGAGGACTACGCGCGGCGAGTCGTCGACAACGCCGAGGTCCTCGCGGAGACGCTGCAGGGTCACGGGCTCTCCCTGGTCTCCGGCGGCACCGACAACCACCTCGTGCTGGTCGACCTCCGCGACTCGCACCCCGACCTGCCGGGCGGCGACGCCGAGGACGCGCTCGCGGCCGCGAACGTCGTGCTCAACGGGAACACCGTCCCCGGCGAGACGCGGTCGCCGTTCAACCCCTCGGGGATCCGCGCCGGCACGGCCGGCCTCACGACCCGCGGATTCGACGAGGCGGCGATCGAGGAGGTCGGCGACCTCATCTACCGCGTCGTCGACAACGTCGACAGCGACGACGTCATCTACGAGGTCGGCGAGCGCGTGGTGGAGCTCTGCGAGGCGAACCCGCTGTACGAGTGACGACCTCGTCGGGGTCGCCGACGCGTCGGCGTCGCCGTCGACCGAGACCGTCCCGCCCGCCCGAATCCGTGCGTACAAAGTAGGGGCGTCTCGGACTGGTCGACATGGCCGACTCGTCGTTCCTCTCGAACCGCCTCGACCGCGCCGCCGCCCCGTTCGTGATCGGCGACCTGCTCGCGCTGATCGTCATGCTCACTATCGGGACGCTGAACCACGCCTCGGTCGAGTTCCTCACGGCGAACCCCCTGTACCTGCCCGGCGTCTACGCGCCGTTCCTGATCGCCTGGGCCCTGGTCGCGCCGGTCGTCGGCGCGTACTCCGCCGGCGCCGCGGAGACGGCGAAGTCGTCGGTGCCGCTCGCGATCCGGTCGTGGATCCCGGCCGCCGTCCTCGGGCTGGCGCTCCGCGCCTTCGTCTTCCGGGGCGGCGCGGAGCTGAGTTTCGCCGTCGTCATGCTCGTGGCGGGATCGGTGTTCCTCGGCGGCTGGCGCGCCCTGTACTTCCGTCTCCGGTAGACCCCGGAGTCGACGGTCCGGTCGTCGGTTTCGCGTTTTTCGGCTCGATTCCTCGCGGCGGATACGTCTGCATAACTTATGAGAACGTTCGGGGTGATCACGTGAGGTGTCACAGAGAACCCCGAGAAAAATTTAATACTGATTCCGTAGTAGTGTCAGCCGGAGCATGACTGGGTACTACGACTACGTTCTCGGGCTCATTCCGGCCGCGTTGATCGGTGTGACCGCCGTCCTCAACCTGGTCGGGCTGTCGTTGACGGCCGCGCTTCCCGGAGGCGCGCTCGTCGCGGGGGGCGTCATGGTCCACGCGATGTTCGTCCGGAACCCAGTCGCGGACGTTCGCGAGGGGATCGACCGGTCCGCGAGCGGTTCCGTCGGCGACTCGCTCGACCGCGCGGTCGACCGGTCGCGGACGGGGCAGTCCGGAGCCGAAGGATCCGACTGACGCGCTCGGCCGCCCGGCGGGGTTGCCCTCCGGTCTCGTGCCGGTTCCCTGCACGGTTTAGTCCCCCGCCCCCGAGGGGATCGGTATGACCGAGACGCTGTTCCTCACGAGCGCCGACGTCGACGACCTCGCCGGGCCGGCGGAGTACGTCGCCGCCGTCCGCGACGCGTACCGCCAGGTCGGCGAGGGCGCGCCCGCGGAGCCGCGGACGAAGCTGCTCAACCGCGACCCGCCGGGGATGTTGACCACCTACGCCGCGCTACTGCCGGAGACGGGCGCGATGGGCGGCTACACCTACTCAGCGGGGTTCGGCGCGGGCGACGCCTGGTTCATCACGCCGCTGTTCGACACCGAGTCGGGCGAGCCGCTCGCGGTGCTCGACGGCGCCTCGATGAACCCGTTCAAGACGGGCGCCGCGGGGGCGACGGCGGTCGACGCGCTCGCCCGCGAGGACGCGACGGAGGTCGCCGTGATCGGCAGCGGCGCGCAGGCGCGGGGCCAGCTCGCGACGACCGCGACCGTCCGCGACTTCGAGGCCGTTCGGGTGTTCTCGCCGACCGCCGAACACCGCGAGGCGTTCGCGGAGGAGTTCGCCGACCGGATCGACCCCGAGGTGACGGCCGTCAAGAGCGCGAGCGAGGCGGTCGCCGGCGCCGACGTGGTGATCACGGCGACGAACGCGAGCGACCCCGTCATCGACGACGCCGACGTGGAGCCCGGAACCCACGTCACGGCGATGGGGCAGTACCACCCGAAGAAGAACGAGCTCCCGCCGGAGCTGGTCGCTCGGGCGACGTACGTTCCCGACATCCGCGAGCGGGCGGCGCAGGACGCGGGCTCGTTCCTGGCGGCGGTCGAGGTCGGGCTCGTCGACGAGGACCACGTCGCCGCCGACCTCGGCGAGGTCGTCGCCGGCGGACATCCGGGCCGAACGAGCGAGGAGGAGATCACGGTCTTCGACTCCGGCGGGACCGGGATCGAGACCGTGGCCGCCGCGCAGATGCTCTACGAGCGCGCGAGCGAGTTGGGGCGAGGGCAGACGATCGACTTCGCGCCCGCGAGCGAGGCGCTTACAGGACGATAATACGGACTCTGTGATCTGTGGGTGATCGATTTGGGTATCTGACGTGACGTTTTATACGTAGACGACGGAGGATACCTCCAAAGCCCCAGCCGCGAGGACGGGGCACGCTCGCTGCGCTCCTCGCTCAGTCGCTCACTTCGTTCGCTCCCTCGTTGCGGTGTCGCCGGCGGCGGAGCCGCCGGCTACCCGTGGCGCGTAGCGCCACGCTGCTTGCGTCGCCTGCCCCGTCCTCGCGGCTGCCCCTTTGAGTCCCGCCCGACCGCACGGCGACCGCACCTCACACCTCCCCAGCCTCGCGGCTCACGGCTCGCGGCTTCGCCGCTCGCGTTCGCCGCGTCCCTCGCGCGTGCTCCTCGGCCGCGGGGCGGCCTCGGAGGCACGCGCCACCGCACGGTTAGTTTGTAAATAGACGCTGCTCCGGTCCCGGCTCTCACTCTAACCGATATCGCAGGATCGCGGCGATCCCGCCGAGGTTCGAGAGCTGCTCGCCGGGCGCGAACTCCGAGGAGAAGACGACCACGTCGCCGCCCTGCTGCTCGACCGACTCGATCACCTCGTTGACGTCGATCGACCAGTCGCCCTCGTTCTGCCGCTCCTGCCGGAGCCGCTCGTCGACCACGAGGAGCGTCTCGATCGCGCCGAACTCGGCGGCCTCCGCGACGTCCTCCGGGCCGTACGTCGCCTTGGCGCCCTGCGCGATGTTCTCGGTCAGCTCGTCGATGAGGCTCGCCTCCTTCGAGATCCGCGTCTCCTTCTGGACCTCGTCGACCGCGCCGCGCTTCAGGACCTCGTGGACGCCGCGGTCGCCCGCGGCCGAGGTGTCGACGGTGGTGATCCGGTCGGGAAGGTCGCGGTACTCCTCCTCGATGTAGTCGCGCGCGTCGCTCTTCGTGAACCCCGGGCCGGCCAAAATGACGGCGTCGGCGTCGAGGTGCGCGAGCGCCTCGCCGAGCTCGGCGAACAGCTCCTCGCGGGGCCGGGAGTACTCTCCCTTCCCGGTCGGCTTCGTGAACGAGGCGTACTCCTCGGTGCCGTACTGCTGGACCGTGTGGACGTAGGCGGCCCCCTCCTCGACCGTCGCGATGGCCACGTCGGGGTTCTCCGCGGCCTCGGTGGCCTCCTCCAGCCGCTCCGTCTGGTCCGGCTTGAAGTGCTTCTCCACCGTGATCTCGTCGTGCTCCTCGACGTTGAGCGTGTGGTGGGCGTTGAGCTGGTCCTCGCGGGAGCAGGCGACGATCACGCCGGAGACGCGGAGCCGGTTGGCGAATCGGGCGAACTCCACGTCGTCGACCTCCAGCGTGACGAAGATGTGCTCGCGCTGGCCGCCGGTGTCCCGCATCTGGTCGTCGTTCCGCTGGATCCGGCGAGTGGTGTCGCCCTCGACGAGGTCCCCCGGTTCGAGGACGTGCGCGAGGTGCCAGAGGTCGTCGACGTTCTCGGGGACGAGGGTGAGCCGCTCCCGGCCCTCCTCGCCGTAGCCCCGGTCGGAGATGCGCATACGCGACCGTTCGCCCCCGTTCGTATCAACTCTTGTTTTCCGGGTCGACGCCGGTGTCCCACTCGAAGCCGCCGTCCACCGGCGGTCCCCGGCTCTCGCCGTCGGCCGAGGGGGCCCGCTCCTCGCCGTCGACCTCGACGTTCCACTCGAAGCCGTCGGCGTCGCCGACGCCGCCGGGGTCGCTCGGCGGCGCGGGGTCGCCGCCGAACGGCACCGACCGACCGGTCTGTACCGACGCCGGCGCCTCGGACATCGCGCGACGGAACCCGCCGTCGGGGCGGTCCGGAGCGCGTTCGACGACCGGGGAACGCGGCGCGGGCGCCGGGTCCGCCGACGGGGACGACGCCGGCGGAGACGACGTCTGCGGGGCGACCGTCCCGACCGGCTCGGCGGCGCCGAACCCGACCGCTCCCGCGGCGCCGCGGCCGTACAGGGCGTGCGCGACGACCCGCGCGGCGAAGACGAACGCGACGCCGACCGCGAGCGGGACGAACGGCGCGGCGAGCGCGTACCCCGCGCCGAGCGCCGCGACCGCGACGGCCCACGCCGTCGCGTACTCCCCCGACCCGGCGACGGCAGCGACCCGTCCCGGCCGGAGGCCGTCGCGGAGCCGCCCGGAGGCGGCGAACGCGGCCAGCGCGGCCGGCCTGACGTACGCGAACGCGAGGAGGTACGCCGCGGCGACGACCGCGAGGGACCCGCCGCCGGCGACGGCGACGGCGGGGGCTCCGGCCGGGCCGAGGGCGCGCTCCGCGAGGTCGAGCGCGGGTCCGAGGTCGACGAGCCCGGTACCGACGACGGACCCGGCGAGCGCGACGGCCGCGACCAGCAGCGCCAGCGGTGCGAGCAGCAGCGCGCTCAGGAGGGCCGACTTGAGCCCGTTTCGGTAGAGCTCGTTCCACGCGACGAACGACGGCGCGCCGTCCCGGTTCCCGGTCGCGCCGCCGCCCGCGACGACACGGGCGAAGTACCCGCGGGCGACGAAGGCCGGCGCGAGCGCGAGCGGCGCGAGGACGACCAGCGGGGGAAAGAGCAGGGCGCCCGCGACCCACGCCGGCGTGACGACCCACGTCAGGAGGGTCAGGAGGCCGCCGACGACGAAGACGCCGAGGGCGTCCGGAGACCGCGACAGCGCCGACGACACGCCCCGGATCATACCCGATCCTGTTTCGCGACGGCAATAAAGGATGGCCGGTCGGCGACCGCGTCGGGGAGGGGGACCGTCCCGGTCGCGTCGGACCACGGGTTCGCCTCGGAGCGGAGGACCCGAAACGCCGCCTCCCGAGTGTTTATATGAGTTCACGGAGTATCACCGACCGGCCGCGCGGGACAATCGTGTGCCTCTGACAACTCCGATTACGGCCGCCGTCCGCGGCGGCCGCTCCCCGTCCGCGGCTTTTGCCGGACCGACCCGTTCCCTCCCCCGCGAGCGACGCCGGTAGCGATTTATCCCGCCCGGTCGACCGTCCGGTATGACCGGCGACGAGCAGACGGCCGAGGTGGAGCCGGCGCTCCGCAGCTACGGGATCAGCGTCGAGGAGATCGACGAGGGTGACCCGCTGGATCTCACGTACATGACGGCGTTCCCCGGGCGCGAGGTGCACCACGGCGAGATCGGGCGCGCCCTCAACGCGCTCATCGACGAGGCCGAGGCCGACGAGTGGGAGCCCGTCCGGGTCGAGGGGACCGTCGTCCGCGCGCCGGGCGACGTCCTCGGGACGTGGCACGCCGAGGCGGAGTGGTTCGAGGCGCTGGCCGCGTACGAGATCTCGGAGACGGAGTTCTCGGCGCGCGTGCTGGAGACGCTGTCGCACGCTGACGAGCCCGCGGAAAAGAACGGGGACGCCGACGACTCCGACACGGCAGAGGGCGACGCCGAGCCCACCGACGGAAACGCCCCAGCCGACGACGATCCGGCGGCGTCCGGGGACCTGACGTGACCCGCCGGAACCCGGTGAACCGCGCGCAGCGCCGGCTCGACCGGCCGCCCCGCGAGCGGTTCGCCACCCGCGCGCTCGCCTTCGACGTCGACGGCGACACCTGCCGCGGCACGCTCTACCTACCGGGCGGCGACGCCGACGACCCGCCGGCGATCGTGATGGCCCCCGGCCTCGGCGCGGAGCGGACCTTCGGCTACCCGGCGGTCGCGGAGCGGTTCGCCGACGCCGGCTACGCCGCGTTCTGCTTCGACTACCGCGAGTTCGGCGCCTCCGACGGCGACTCGCAGGCGGTCCACCCGGCCGACCAGCGCGCCGACTACGCGGCGGCGATCGACCGCGTCCGCCGCGTCGACGCCGTCGGGCGCGACCTCGTGCTCTGGGGCGCGTCGCTGTCGGCGGCGCACGTCCTCACGCTCGCCGCGGATCGCGGCGACGTCGACGCCGTGATCGGGGCGGTCCCGATGCTCGACGGCCGAGCGATCGCTCGGCGCCGGGGGGCGAAGTACCTCGCGCGGTCGGGCGCTGCCGGGCTTCGCGATCTGATCGGTAGTCGGTTCGGTCGCGGTAGGACCGTTCCCATCGTCGGCACCACCGAGGAGCTCGCGGCGATCACGGAGCCGGGGACGAAGCGGAAGTACCTCGACCTGGTCGACCGCGAGTCGACGTGGCGCAACGAGACGCCCGCGCGGTCGCTGCTGCGGGTGGCGAACTACCGACCGGTCGAGCGGATCGGCGAGATCCGCGCGCCGACCCTCCTGCTGGCGGGGACCGACGACGCGATCGTCGACAGCGACGCGGTCGTCGACGCGGGCGAGTCGCTCTCGCGCGGGACCGTCGTCACCATGCCCGCGGACCACTTCTCGCCGCTCGGCGAGGACTTCGAGCCCGCGGTCGGGCATCAGCTGTCGTTCCTCAGAGACGCGCTGGAGTGACCCCCTCAAGTGGTTCGACCCGAGTCAATCCCTAGCGGTGGCGCGTGCCTCCGAGTGGCCGCCGAAGGCGGCCGCAAGGAGCACGCGCGAGGGACGCCGCGAACGCCCGCAGGGCGTGAGCGGCGAGGCTGGGGAGGCGTGAGGTGCGGTGCTGTGCGGTCGGGTGGGATTCAAAGGGGCAGCCGCGAGGACGGCGCAGGCTCGCTGTGCGCTTCAGTCGCTCACTTCGTTCGCTCCTTCCAGTGCTTACGTCGCCTGCGCCGTCCTCGCGGCTGGGGCTTTGGGGTTGTTTACCGCCGATCCGCAGCCTAACACGTATGAGCGAGCGGCTGGGACTTTTGCGGGGATTGACCGCCGATCCGCCGTCACTCACGTATAACCGACCGTTCGCGACTCGTTCGCGTGGTCGCTCCCGTCTCTGACGACCGCTTAAGTGGTCGGACGACGCACCCACGCCCATGACCACGGTCGCGCTGCTGAGCGTCGCACCGGTGATCGAGGGGAGCATGGCCGGCGAGGTGGCGAAGGCCGTCGCCGCGCTCGACGACTTCGACGTGAGCTACGAGACGAACCCGATGGGCACCGTCATCGAGGCCGACGACGCCGAGACGGTGTTCGCCGCGGCCGCGGCGGCCCACGACGCCGTCGACGGCGACCGCGTCTCGACGGTGCTGAAGATCGACGACAAGCGGACCGCGGAGACGACCGCGGACCGGAAGGTCGAGGCCGTCGAAGAGGAGCTCGGACGCGAGGCGAGACGCGAGCGCTGACCCGGTCGGAATCCGGCCTCGACAGAGTATATTCGTTAGTGGTATTGATGAGTAATCACACGTGCGGGTATGGCGATACTGGTCACCGGCGGCAGCCGCGGAATCGGGCGGGCGATCGCGGTCGAGCTGGCCGAGCGCGACGTGGTCGTCAACTACCGGTCGGACGAGGAAGCCGCGACCGAGACGGCGGAGCTGGTCCGCGAGGCGGGCGGAGACGCGATTACGGTGCGGGCCGACGTCTCCGAGTCCGCGGCCGCGGACCGACTCGTCGAGACGGCCGTCGACGCGTTCGGCTCGCTCGACGCGGTCGTCAACAACGCCGGGATCGCGCGCCCGAACCGCCTAGAGGAGACGAGCGACGCCGAGTGGGAGTCGGTGATCGACACCAACCTCTCCGGGGCGTTCCGTGTCACCCGCGCGGCGGCCCCGCACCTCAGGAAGGTCGGCGGCGACGTCGTCTTCCTCTCCAGCGTCGGCGGCACGCTCGGGACGGTCGACGCGAGCTACGCGGCGAGCAAGGCCGGGCTCCACGGGCTGACGCGCGCGCTCGCCCGAGAGCTCGGCCCGGACGGCGTGCAGGTCAACGCCGTCGCGCCGGGGCCCGTCGAAACCGACCTCAACGACGTCATCCTGGAGTACCTCGAAGCGATCGAGTTCCGCGGCCACGAGAACGTCGACACGCACCTCCCCGAGTACGCCTGCGGGCCGGGCGACGTGGCCGACACGGTCCGCTACCTAATCGACAACGAGTACGTCCACGGCGAGGTGCTGGAGGTCGACGGGGGGATGCACCTCTGAGGGCCGGGCAGACCGGGCGGACTGGGCCGCCCGGCCTGGCCCGGCCGCTGACCGGTCGAGTCGCCGCGTCACCCCTTGATGTTACAGACGGGGAACGTCCGCGCCACCTTGTCGCCGATACCGAGCTCGTCGCTGACGCGGATCACCTCGTCGATGTCCTTGTAGACGCCGGGCGCCTCCTCGGCGATCGTCGCGCCCGACTGCGCCTTCACGTAGATCCGCTGCCCGTCTTCGAGGTCGTCCTGCACGTCGCCGCCCCAGAACTCCTGTTTCGCCTGCGTCCGGCTCATCAGCCGGCCGGCGCCGTGGGCGGTCGAGCCGAACGACACCGACATCGACTCGTCGCCGCCGCGGAGCACGTACGAGCCGGCGCCCATGCTCCCCGGGATGATCACGGGCTGGCCGACGCCGCGGTACGCCTCGGGCACGTCCTCGTGGCCCGCGGGGAACGCGCGCGTGGCGCCCTTCCGGTGGACGTACAGCTCCCGCTCCGCGCGGTCGACCGCCTCGTCGCCGACCGCGGGGCGGCCGTCGGCGTCGACGCCGACCTCGTGGGTCTCCTTCTTCGCGATGTTGTGCGCCACGTCGTACAGCAGTTCCATCCCGAGGTCCTCGATCGGGTCGGCGTCGAACACCTCGCCGAACGTCTCGCGGGCCTGATGGGTGATCAGCTGGCGGTTCACCCACGCGAAATTGATGCACGCGCCCATCGCGCCGTAGTACTCGTCGGCCAGCGCGGAGCCGGCGGGCGCGGCCGCCAGCTCCTTGTCCGGCAGCTCCGCGAGCAGGTCGCCGTGCTCCTTCTCGATCCGGCGGAGGTAGTCGTTGCAGGTCTGGTGGCCGAGCCCGCGGCTCCCGCAGTGGATGAGGACGACGATCCCGTCCTCCTCTAGGCCGTACGCCTCGGCCACGTCCCCGCGGAACACGTCCGTGACGCGCTGGACCTCTAGGAAGTGATTGCCCGAGCCGAGCGACCCCATCTGGTTGCGGCCCCGGTCCATCGCTTTCTGGGAGACGTACTCCGGCCGAGCGTCGGGGCGTCGCCCCTCGTCCTCGCAGCGCGCGAGATCGCTCTCGATCCCGTACCCCTCATCGACGGCCCACTCGACGCCGCGTTCGAGGGCGCCCTCGATTGCGTCCGCGTCGCCGCCGATCACGCCGCCGCCGCCGAGCCCGGAAGGGACCGCCTCGAACAGCGCGTCGACGAGCTCCTCCTCGCGGCCGCGCACGTCGTCGTAGGTGAGGTTCGTCCGCACCATCCGAACGCCGCAGTTGATGTCGTAACCGACCGCGCCGGGCGAGATACAGCCGGTCCGGGCGTCGATCGCGCCGACGCCGCCGACCGGGAAGCCGTACCCCTGGTGGCCGTCGGGCATACAGAGCGCGGGTTCGACGATACCGGGAAGGTGGGTGGCGTTCTTCAGCTGCCGGAGCGAGTCGTCGTCGCCGATCTCCTCCAGTAACGATTCGCTGGCGAGGACCCGCGCGGGGACGTTCATGTCGCCCTCGCGGGGGATCTCCCAGACGTGCTCGCGCACCTTCTCCAGTCGGATCCCGTCGAACTCGCGCGTGGTCATACCACCGGGTTCGGCGCGGGGGGAGAAGGGCGTTGCGAGAGGCGGACGCGGGTCGGCGGTCGTCGCGAGTCGCTCGCGTCGGGCGCGGCGATCCGGCTACCGGTCGACCGGGTCGAACGGCAGCCAGCCGATCGCGCCCTCGGCGAGCGTGAGCGCGGCGAAGACGCGGCCGAGCACGAGCCCGTAGATCAGGTGCGCGACGGCGATCACCGCGCGGAACTCGAAACTGGCCGTGAGCCCGGGGACCGGCAGCGTGGGAACCGGCAGCGACGTGGCCCCTTCGAGCGCGATCGCGGTCGGCAGCAGCAGCCCGCCCGTGATCACCCCCAGCAACGCCGAGTGGACGACGCCCAGCGAGAGGCAGCCGCCGACGTCGGCGCGGAGGTCGTCGAAGAAGGCGAGGTCGAAGACCGCGGCGAACAGGGCCCCGAACAGGGCGCTGTTGAACAGGTGGACGGCCCAGCCGACGAGGACCGTCTCTACGCCGACGAGCGCGCCGATCGTCGGCATGAGCCCCAGTATCCAGTGTAACACGACGCCCATCGCCACGCCGGCGACGAGCCCTCCGAGCGCGCCCGCCCGCCAGCGCCGGTCCGCCGTCGCCGTCGCTCCCGTCTGTGACATACGGTAACAAGGAACTCGGTAGTAAAAATCGTTTCCACTGATTTCCGTCCTATCGGGATTCCATCCCCGTTCAGACGTCGAAGACGACGTACGCGTACCACTCGCCGTCCCGCCGTTCGAGGGTCATCTCGGAGTAGGTGACCGCCTTGATCTCGCGGGCCGCGACGTCGTCGAGCGGGACCCCGCGAGCCGTCGCCTCGACGGTCCAAGCCGCGCCGTCATCTCCTCCGACATCGTCCGACTCAGAAACCGCACATCGGTGGGCGGCCGGGAGGACGAGCCGCACGTCGCGCTCGTAGATCAACTGGTCGAGGTAGTCGAAGAGGAGCGCCTCGCGGCTCTCGGCGGTCACGGTGAGCTCGAACCGCTCGCCGGTTTCGGGGACCGCCTCGCAGCTCGCGGCGGTGAGCCCGTCGGCGACGGACTCGAACAGCGCCGCGAAGGTCGGCGCGGTCGCCTCGACCGCCACGTCGGCGGTGTGGTCTCGGAGGTCGAAGCTCACGTCTCGTCACCGGGGTCGTCGGGCGTGATCCGCTCGTCGCTCCGTCCGCTCCGGTCGTCGTCTCGGCCGTCCCGGTCGCTCCCCGATCCGCCGCTCGCCCGATCGCTCTCCCCGTCCGGCCGCTTCGCGGCGTCCGACATCGAGGAGTGGTACGAGCCGATCCGGCCCTCCGAGTCAGGGTTCCGGACCTGCGACGGCGACACGCCGTCGGCGTCGGCAGCGGCGCGTTCGAGGGCGACGCCGCTCGTCACCAGCGCCCGGATCCCCTCCTCGACGCTCAGGTCGACCTCGACGATCCGGCGCTCGGGGACGAACAGGACGTGGCCGCCCATCACCGGGTTCGGAGCCATCGGCATGAACAGCGTCCGCATCTCACCGCCCTCGGCCGGGCCGGCGACCCTGTCCGGGGTGTCGCTCGTGACGAACGCGAGGGTGTAGACGTCCTCGGTCGGGAACTCGACGAGGACCACCTCTTGAAAGTTCCCGCCGTCCGACTCCAGCATGGCGTCGCTCATCTGCCGGAACCCCTGATAGACGGAGCCGACGCCCGGGATCTGCTCGATGGCGTAGTCGGCGTAGTCGACCGCGCGCTCCCCGTACCGCGTCGACTCGACGGCGAGCCCGATGAGGAGGATCGTCCCGACGAACACGACCGGCGTGGCGACCTCGATGGCGACCTCGCGGTCGACCGGGAGCGCCGACGGCGGCAGCAGCGGCAGGATCGCGGTGGAGAAGGCGTCCAGGTAGTCGTAGATCGCGTTGAAGACGAACCCCAGCACCGCGAGCGTGATGACGGAGGGGACGATGACGGCGACGCCCGTCAGCAGGGCCCGTCTGAGGCGCCCGCGGTCCGGCGGGGACTCGGCGGCCATCGTCCGTCTCCACGAACGACCGAACCAAAACGCTTCCGTCGACGAGCGGGGGCGGGGAGGCGGTCACCGAAGGGACCCGACCGCAACCCTCCCCGGTGGCGGTGGAGTTATAATCCGCTGGCGTGTTACCTTCTTGCAGTGAGCGTCAACGTGGAGAAGCGGACGGACTCGCCCGGAACGTCCGACCACGCCGCGGCGGCGTGGGACCTCAAAGAGCGGATCCGAGCGGAGGAAGGGGTCCTCCGGCAGCGCCGCGGCTTCTTCACCGACGCCTACCGCCGCTCCACGACGCACCTCCTCGTCGAGAACGACGCGCTCGTCGCGTTCGCCTCGGTCCGCCGCGACGGCTACATCCTCTTCCTGGCCGTCCACCCCGACCACCGGGGGCGCGGCCACGCGGAGCGGCTCGTCGCCGACGTCGCCGAGGAGCACCGGTCGGTCACCTGTCACGCCCGGACGACGAACGAGTCGGCGCTCGGCTTCTACGAGCACCTCGGCTTCGAGGTCGTCCGCCGGATCGACGGCTACTACGAGGACGGCGGCGACGCCTACTACCTCAAGCTCGGGGGCGAGTCGCTCCGCGAGCGACTCTCCGGGATCGTCGGTCGCTGAAGCGGCCGCGGCCGGGGCACCCCCGTCTCCCCCGCGGAATCGACAACCATTAGCACGCGCCGCGAGGAGACGCGGGCATGACCGGCGCCACCCCCGCGTCGCTCGCGGAGCGCGTCCGCGACGGCGAGGTCCGCTTCCACGAGCTCGAAGAGCACGCCGACGCCGACACCGCCGCGGCCGCCCGGCGCCGGCTCGTCGCCGAGACTGCGGACGCCGATATCGACGTCCTCGGAGACTACGCCTTCGACGCCGCCGACGCACACGGGTCGAACGTCGAGAACATGATCGGCGCCGTGCAGGTCCCGCTGGGCGTCGCCGGCCCCGTCTCGGTCGACGGCGGCGCGTTCGCCGGCGAACGCTACCTCCCGCTGGCGACCACGGAGGGCGCGCTCGTCGCCTCGATCAACCGCGGCTGCTCCGTGGTGAACGACGCCGGCGGGGCGACCGCGCGGGTGACGAAGAGCGGGATGACCCGCGCGCCGGTGTTCCGCGTCGCCGACGTGGCCGAGGCCGAGGCGCTCGTCTCGTGGGTGCGCGACAACGAGGAGACGCTTCGCGAGGCCGCGGAGTCGACGACGAGCCACGGCGAGCTGCTGGACGTGACGCCGTACGTCGTCGGTAACAACGTCTTCCTGCGGTTCCGCTACGACACGAAGGACGCGATGGGGATGAACATGGCCACCATCGCGACGCGGGAGGCCTGCGACGCGATCGAGGCCGAGACGGACGCCTCGCTCGTCGCGCTCTCCGGGAACCTCTGTTCGGACAAGAAGCCCGCCGCGATCAACGCGGTCGAGGGGCGCGGCCGCTCGGTGAGCGCCGACGTCGAGGTCCCCCGCGAGGTCGTCGAGGACCGGCTCCACACGACTCCGGAGGCGATCGCCGAGATCAACACCCGGAAGAACCTCGTCGGCTCCGCGAAGGCCGGCGGGCTCGGCTTCAACGCCCACGTCGCCAACGCGGTCGCGGCGATGTTCCTCGCCACCGGGCAGGACGAGGCGCAGGTCGTCGAGGGGGCGAACGCGATCACGACCGCGGAGGCGACGCCCGACGGCGACCTCTACTGCTCCGTGTCGCTCGCGAGCCTCGAAGTCGGCACGGTCGGCGGCGGAACGACGCTCCCGACGCAGGCCGCCGGGCTCGACGTGCTCGGCGTCCGCGGGGGCGGCGACCCCGCCGGAGACAACGCCGACGCGCTCGCGGAGGCGATCGCGGTCGGCGCGCTGGCAGGCGAGCTCTCGTTACTCGCCGCGCTCGGCTCCAGGCATCTCTCCTCGGCGCACGCGGATCTCGGTCGGTAGGTCGTCGCCGCGGTCGCCTCACGGGAAGCGCTCAGTCCGACCACCGGTCGCAGTCGTCGCGGAGCGCGTCGCGGCCGGCGTCGGTGACGCGGAAGACCGCCTCGCCGGTCGCCCGCTCGACGAGTCCGGCCGCGTCGAGCGCGTCCAGCCGCGACTCGACGTGTTCGACGTACAGCCCCGTGTTGCTCGCGACGAACGCGGGGTAGTCGGTCCCGACGTCGTCGAGGTACGCGAGCACCCGCTCGTCGGAGCGGGTGAGCGCGAGTCCGGAGCGGTCGGGGTCGGCGCCGTCCTCCTCAGCCGGCGTACCGCTCCCCGATCCGGCGGTCGGTGCGTCTGACGCTGGCATGCTACCCGTGTTAATGCATACCAATATAAAGAGTATTGCGGCCGTTCCCGGTCCCTGGGAGACGGCGAAAGGGAAGGAGACGTGCGTCGGTGTCGATCCCCCGTCGTCCGCGCCGGCCGACTCGCTCTCGTCGCCGGTCCTCAGTCGTCCGCGCCGGCCGACTCGCTCCCGGGGTCCGGGCCGTCGCGCGACCGGTCCGGCAGCATGGGAGAGCCGTCGGCCCGGGGGCCGAGCCGCGGCCCGTGGGGCCCCTCGTCGGGGTCGATCCGGCGGCGGGTGCGGTAGTCGGTGGAGCGCTCGACCGGCGTGCGGCCGATCGCCGCGATCATCTCGACGTAGTCGTCGAACGAGCGGTACTCGCCGTACTCGCCGCCCGCGCGCTTGGTGATCTCCTCCGAGAGGATGGTGCCCATGAAGTCGTCGGCACCGCAGTTGAGCAGCTTCAGACCGTGGGCGTCGCCCGACTTCACCCACGAGGCCTGCACGTGGTCGACGTTGTCGAGGAAGAGCCGCGCGACCGCGACCACCAGCTCGTCCTCGTCGCGCGAGGGGCCGGAGTCGACGACGCCGTGGCGGTAGAGGGGCGTGTTCTGGTGGATGAAAGAGAGCGGGACGAACTCGGTGATCCCCCCGGTGCGGTCTTGGAGGTCGCGGATCACCTTCAGATGTTCCGCGCGGTGTTCGACCGTCTCGACGTGGCCGTACATCATCGTCGAGGTGACGTCGAGGCCGGCGGCGACCGCGCCCTCCATCGCCGCCACCCAGTCGTCCGTGCGGATCTTCCCCGGGCAGATCACGTCGCGGACCTCGTCGACGAGGATCTCCGCGGCGGTGCCGGGCGCGGAGTCGAGTCCGGCGTCGGCAAGCTCGCCGTAGACCGCCTCGTACCCCCAGTCGGTGCCGCGGGCGGCGTGGTACGCCTCTTCGGGGGTCATCGAGTGGAGGTGGACCCCGCCGACGGACATCGCCTCGATCTGCTCGACGTAGGTGCCCGGGTCGGTGGCGTACCGCTCGGGCGGCTTGTAGTTCACCGCGCTCGCGGCGTCATCGTGGGCGGCGAGGACCTCGTGGTGTTCCTCGTTCAGGGCCAGCGCGGGGTGGAGCCCCGACACCGAGCACACCTCGTAGATCCCCATGTCGAGGGCGTCCTCGACGATTCGGCGGGACTCGGCGGGCGTCTTCGTGAACCCGGCGTGGTCCGCGTCGCTGTCGGTCTCGAACGCGTGCGCCGAGTCCTTGAAGTTGCAGAACAGACAGCCAGTGTTGCAGGCGGTCGTGACGTTGTTGTTGAGGTTGGCGACGAACGTCACCTCGTCGCCGACCGCCTCGCGACGCCGCCGGTCGGCGGCCTCCAGGACGGCCTCCTTGCGGACCGGGTCGATCCCCGCCCGGTCGGTGCCGGTCGCGAGGAGCTCGGTGGCGTCGTCGACCGTCAGCCGCGTCCCGTCGCGGGCCTTCGCCAGCGCGTTCTCGAACGACTGGCCGGTGGCGGGGTCGTCGAAGCCGAAGTCGTCGTCGAGCGCGGCCGCGTCGCCGGCGGCCGCGTCGGGGTCCCGCGCCGAAGTCATGTGAAATCGTCCCCGCCCCACGACCAAAAGCGGGACGGTCACGGCATCCCCTCTCAGAACCGTGATACGGGCCGCACGGGCGAAATGCGGCGAAACAGAGGTCGAACCGCCGACGGCGACGCGGGATATAAATCGGCAAGGTGCGCTCAGTTTCATATTTAGATAACCGCGGTGGCGCGTGCCTCCGAGGCCGCCTCGCGGCCGAGGAGCACGCGCGAGGGAC
>NZ_CVRT01000039.1:2100-24105 GCF_001261915.1 Halorubrum sp. SD626R | reverse complement strand
CCACCGACGCGGTCGAGGCCGCCGTCACCATCGTCGACGGCTACGTCGACGAGCCGGCGCACTTCGGCGTGCCGCCGTACATCTCGACGTACCCGCGGTACGCGGCCGGCGCGCTCGTCGACGCGGGCGTCCCCGAGTCGCGGATCACGTATCACACCATCGACGAGCTCCGCGACGATCGCTCGAAGCGCGCCGACGTCGCCGACGCCGACCTCATGGTGTACGTCGGCGGGATGACGGTCCCCGGGAAGTACGTCGGCGGCACCCCCGCGGAGCCCGACGAGGTGCGCGAGCTCGGCTGGACCGCGGACGGCGTGACCCTCCTCGGGGGGCCCGTGCGGTTCGGCGTCGGCGAGGAGAACGCGGGCGCACAGGAGACCGAGCGCGACGACCTCGACTACGACTTCGTCGCCATGGGCGACGTGGAGGCGGCCGCCTACGACCTCGTCAGCGAGGGATTAGAGGGGTACGGCAACCGGATGCGGACGAACGAGGAGGTCGACCGCTGGGCGCGACAGGGGGCGTTCGTCGTCGAGCAGCACCCGAACCACCCGGACTACCTCATCTGCGAGATGGAGACCTCTCGCGGCTGCGCCTACCGCTGCTCGTTCTGCACGGAACCGCTGTACGGCGACCCGGCGTTTCGCGAGGCCCGGTCCGTCGTCGACGAGGTCGACGCGCTCTCGGACCGGGGGGTCAAACACTTCCGGCTCGGGCGGCAGGCCGACATCCTCGCGTTCGGCGGCGACGGCGAGGCGCCGAACCCCGACGCGCTCCGGGAGCTGTACGGCGGGATCCGCGAGGTCGCGCCCGACCTGCGGACGCTCCACCTCGACAACATGAACCCGGTGACGATCACCGACTACCCCGAGGCCTCCCGCGAGGCGATCAGGGTCATCGCCGCGCACAACACGCCCGGCGACACCGCCGCGTTCGGGCTGGAGTCGGCGGATCCGGTCGTGCAGGAACGGAACAACCTGCTCGTCACCGCCGAGGAGTGTTTAGAGGCGGTCCGCGTCGTCAACGAGGAGGGCGGCTGGCGGCCGGGCGACGCCCCGGAGGCGACGCCCGGCCCCGACGACCGCCTGGTCGGCCCCTCGACCGGCCCCGACGCCTCGCCGCGGCTCCCGAAGCTCCTCCCCGGGATCAACCTCGTCCACGGGCTGACGGGCGAGCGACCGGAGACGTACGAGCACAACAAGGAGTTCCTCCAGACCGTCTACGACGAGGGGCTGATGCTCCGGCGGATCAACATCCGACAGGTGATGGCGTTCGCCGGCACGGAGATGGCCGAGACGGGCGCCGAGGTCGCCCAGGAGCACAAAGACCAGTTCCAGGCGTACAAGCGGGAGGTGCGCGAGACGGTCGACAACCCGATGCTCGACCGCGTCGTCCCGCCGGGGACGGTCCTCCCAGATGTCCACCTGGAGTACCACCAAGACGGGAAGACCTTCGGCCGTCAGCTCGGCACGTACGCCCTCCTCGTCGCCGTCCCCGGCGAGCGCGAGCTCGGCACCGCCATCGACGTGGCGATCACGGACCACGGCTACCGCTCCGTCACGGGAGTCCCGTACCCGCTCGACGTCAACGCGGCCTCGATGGACGAGCTGACGGCGATCCCCGGGATCAACCGGAGCAAGGCGGGTGACATCGTCGTCGGCCGCCCGTACGGCTCGGTCGGGGAGGTCGACGCCGGCGTCGCCGACCTCTCGCGGTTCGCCGTCGCCGACGACACGGACGTGCCGATCCCCGGCCGCGAGCGCGCCGGCTCCGGTCCCGGTCCGGCCGCGCGCTCGCTGCTTGACCGGCGCGAGGGCTCCTCCGTCGGGCGCGGGGACTGAGGGGATGCCCGCGCCGCCGGACCCGGAGTCGTCGGTCGAGCGCGTACCGGTCCCGGTCGACACGCGGGCGCCCGGCGGGACGACGAACGCCTACGTCGCCGGCGGGCTCCTCGTCGACCCCGCGGCCCGAACCGACGCGCTCGACGCTGCGGTCGGAGTGGGCGGGAACAGCGGCTCGGACGACGCGGACGGCGCCGCCGCGATCGACGCGATCGCGGTCACCCACACCCACCCCGACCACGTCGGCGCGGTCGCCGAGTACGCCGAACTCACTGGCGCTCCGGTCTTCGCGCACGCCGATCACGTGGACCGGTTCTCGGAGGCGACCGGGACCGAACCGGACGGGACGTTCCGAGACGGGGAGCGCGTCGGGCCGACCGCCGTCCGCGCGGTCGACACGCCGGGGCACGCGCCGGACCACGTCGCCTTCGCGGTTTCCGAGGGATCCGGAAACGGCGAGACCCAAACCCGCGCGCTCCTCTGCGGCGACCTCGCCGTCGCCGAGGGGAGCGTCGTCGTGGGCGCGCCCGAGGGCGACCTCCGCGAGTACCTCGACGGCCTCGAACGCGTCCGCGACGCGGGCTACGACCGCCTTTGCCCGGGCCACGGCCCCGTGATCGGCGACCCCGAGGCGGTCTGCGACCGGCTGATCGATCACCGGCTGGACCGAGAGCGGGCGGTCCTCGCGGCGGTGGAGGGAGGCGCGGGCGACGTGGACGCGGTCGTCGACGCCGCGTACGAGAAGGACCTGACCGGCGTCGCCGACCTCGCGCGGGCGACGGTCGTCGCGCACCTAGAGAAGCTCGCAGCGGAGGGACGGATAGACGAGGCGTGGTGCGATCCGCCGCCGTAGTTTTATGCCGCGGAGCGGAACGGGCCCGGTATGCCGGACGTCCCGAGCGATCCGTCGAAAGCGACCCGGCGTCTCGGCCGATACGGGGGGCCGATCGTCGCCGGGCTGGGGTTCGTCATCACGCGCTTCTTCGTCGCGGAGGCGGTGACCCTCTCCGCCGGACCGGTCGCGGTCGTCGCCACCGTGGGGTCGCTGGTGGTCGGGCTCGCCCTCGCGGTCGCCGGCGTCGCGCTCGCCGTCGGCGCGTTCTCGACGGCGTACGTCGCCGACGTCAGCCGCGGCTGTCTGCTGGGGACCGGGGCGATGGCGGCCGCGCTCGCCGTCACCGTCGCGGCGACCGGCGTCGACATGGTCGGAGCGGCGATCGGGACGCAGCTGCTCGTCGCGAACGTCCTCCTCGCGGGGGCCGTCGGGGGCATGGTCAACGGCCACCGGAAGGCGTCCCTCCGGCGGCGACGGGCGACGATCATGCGCAGCGCGAACCGCGCGCGCTTCATCAATCGGCTCCTCCGTCACGAGGTGTTGAACGCCGCGACGATCGTCGACGGCCACGCCGAGCTGCTCCGGGGCGACGGCGAGAACCGCGACCGCTCCGTCGACGCCATTCGCCGCAGCGCCGAGCGGATCGAGTCGACGGTCAACGGCGTCGGAACCATCGCCGACGCCGGGTCGGACGACATGGTCTCGCTCGCTGCGGCGGTTCGCACCGCGGTCGAGTCGGAGGTCGACGAGGCGACGTCCGACCGGGCGGCGTCGATCGACCTCGCCGCCCCCGACGACGGCGTCGACTCCGGAAATTCCGTCGGCACCGAGGACGACGGCCCCGCCGAGTCGCTCACGGTTGAGGCCGACGACCGGCTCCCGGTGGTGTTCGAGCGGCTGATCGAACACGCTGTCGACGTCCGCGGCGCGGAGCGCGTTCGGATCGAGACGACGGCCGAGCGACACGCGGCCGCCGCGACGGTCGTCGACGACGGGACTCCGCCGTCCGATCGACAGCGTGACGTCCTCGAACGGGGCTCGTTTCCGGAGTACGACGACCCGACAAACGGGTTCGCGCTGCAGGCGGCGTCGCTCCTCGTCGGCGAGTACGACGGCTCGATTCGAGTCGATCCCGGCGACGAGACGCGGATCACGGTACGGCTCCCCCGCACGAGCGTCGACGCGGCGGCGGCCGCGGTCGGCGTGGAGTATCCGGACCTGCGCCGGGCGGTCGTCGCGGGGGTCGGCGCGGGCGTCGTCATGGGCGGCTTCCTCTGGACGGCGAGCGGGACCCTGCCGGTGATCGGCGCGCTGTACGGGACCCAGAGCGCCGCAATCGGCTGGATCACCCACCTGTTCCACAGCGTCGTGTTCGCGCTGTTGTTCGTGGCCGGCGCCTCGAGGTCCGGACTCGGCTCCCGCGTCCGGCGTCCCTTCGGCGCGAGCGCCGCCGGGCTCGCGTGGGGGACGCTGCTCTGGCTGGTCGCCGCCGGGCTGGTCATGCCGGTCTGGCTCCGGGCCGTCGGGGTGTCGGCGACGCTGCCGAACCTCCCGCCGATCGGCCTCCTCGGCCACGCGCTCTGGGGCGCGACGCTCGGTCTCGGATACGTGTCACTCGGCGGGCGGTTCGACTGATCGGTCGTGAGCGCGGGAGCGCGCCGTCCCGAACTCAGGGTTCCGCCTCCAGCTCGCCGGCCAGCGCGCGGAGCGGCGTCTCCGTCACGTCGACGAACCGCCCGCCGACGTCAGCGACGCCGCCGTCGGTGGCGGGGTCGTCGCCGACGTGGACCAGCGTCTCGGGAGCGACGCCGAGCGCCTCGGCGGCGGCCTCGAACGCCTTCGGATGGGGCTTCCGCCACCCGCAGCCGACGCTGGTCGTGACCGCGCCGAACTCGCCGCGGAGCCCCGCCCGGATCAGCGTCTTGGAGACGAGCTCCGGCACGGCGCAGTTCGAGAGGAGCCCGACGGGGCCCCGTTCGGCCGCGTCGCGCACGGCGTCGAGGGCGCCGTCGCGCCGGGTGACGTCGGGGTCGAACGCCGCGACGACGGCGTGCCGGACGACGTTCTCCGCGGCGTCGACGCCGCGGGAGTCGAGCGCGTGCGCGACGTGGGCCGGGAGCGGGACCTCCGCGCCGGCCGGGGCGTCCACGTGTCGCTCGCCGTACGCGACGTGCCAGTCGTCCGGCACCGCGACGCCGCGGGACTCCAGCTCTCGCGCGACGGTCTCCGCGGGGTCGGCCGGGTAGTCGACGTCGACGAGGGTCCCGAACAGGTCGAATGTGACTGCCACGATACCCCTCTTTGGGGCAAAACGGGATTGAAGCTGTCGGTCGACGAAACTTCGGGGCCCGGTGGGACGGGCGACCCGCCCCTCACATCGCCGGGGCCACGTGGATCGAGTAGAACCGGTAGAGCCCCGTCACCCACGCGCAGAGCCAGAGGAGCATGAAGCCGGCCACGCCGACGCGGAGCCGGGCGCGCCAGTGGCTCATGTCCTCGTGGATCTCGTCGATGTCGACGTCCGGGTCGTCGTAGGCGTCGGCGTTCCGCTTCGCCTGAAAGATCCGAACGATGCCGGTGAGCGCGAACGCCAGCAGCGCGTACGCCTGCAGTCCGAGGAACGCGTGGATCACGGCGAGCCCGGAGAGCCGTCGGAAGAGGCGGGGGATCATCCACCCGACGATCGGGACCGTGGTCAGCGCCAGCCCGGTGCCGATGTACCGGAGGTGGTGCGTGAGGACGTTCCAGCTCACGGTCTCGGCGTCGATCATGATCCACGCCCCGTACAGCAGGAAGGGGAGACTCGTCGTCACCGATAGGCCGGCGAGCGCCGCGAAGACCGACTCGTCTACCATCGATCGACGCTTCGGGCTCCGGCGCGTAAAACTCCCCGATCCGGTCGTCGACGCGGGCGGCGGACGAAAACAGTTAGCGTCCGGAGTCCGTACGGGCGGACGATGGAGGACACCTCGACGGGTTCGGAGCCGGAGCCGAGACCGGACCGGGAACCGAGCGACGCCGACGGCGGCGAGGCGTCTCCCGGCGACGCGTCTCTGGGTGGGGAGACGCCGTCCGGCGGCGGGGCGCCTTCCGACGGCGATCGACCCGGTGACGAGGCGGAACCGACCGCCGAGGGCGACGCCGCCGACGACCTCGACGAGCTCAGGCGGCGCGTCGAGGAGGAGTACGACTTCGACGACTTCGGCCCGTCGGACATGGCCCGGATGAGCGCCGACGAGTGGGACGCCGCCTTCGACCCCGACTCGTGGATCACGGGCGACCGCCTGCTCGAACGCGCCGAGGCGGAGCTCAAGTCCCGGATCGCCCGGCGGGAGGTGTTCGGCGTGTTGGAGCGCGTCCGCGCCGACGGCGAGGAGCGGATCTTGGTCTACTCCGACGAGGGGTACGCCATCGTCCGGCCGACGGGCGAGGTGACCGGACAGGGGACGGTGCTGCGCGACATCGAACCGATCGTCGCGCTGGCGGCGATGGAGGCGTACGACGCCCCGGAGCCGCCGGACGACTGGTCGCTCCCGCACCCCGACACCGTCCCCGAGGGGTCCGGCGAGTTCGGCAACCTAATGGTCCAGGTGATCGCGGTCGTGCAGGTGCTCGCCGGCGCGGCGCTGCTCGCGGCCACGCTCCTCACCGACCTCGACACGATCGTGGCGCCGGCGATGGGGATCGTGTTCCTGCTCGTCGGCCTCTTCCTGTTCGTGATGGTGGCGAACGCGCGGCTCTCGGACCGCTTCCGCTCTGAGGAGTATCGCGACCGGCTGCGGGCCCTCCGCGAGGCGAAGGAGCGCCCCGACTTCGTCCCGGTCGAAGGGGGGGTCGTAGAAGAGGACGA
Source organism: Halorubrum sp. SD626R (assembly GCF_001261915.1). GTDB lineage: Archaea > Halobacteriota > Halobacteria > Halobacteriales > Haloferacaceae > Halorubrum. The sequence goes on along the minus strand of NZ_CVRT01000039.1, from coordinate 17,579 downwards.
GATGGAGGAGTAAAGCGCCGATATCGCGGGATAGAGGCCCTGTAGGCGTCCCCCCGCCGACGGGTTCAGTCGGTGGGTTTAAGCGCACGCCGTCCTGAGTGAGACTGTATGAAAAGGCGGGAATTCGTGCGGACGGCCGGCGGTGCAACCGCCGCGGTCGCGGCCGGTGCGGGCGCGACCGGAACGGCCGCCGCACAGGAGCAACAACCGGACTGGCCGAGCGGGGTCACCAGCGGGAACCTCGGGTCGTACCAGGACGCTCGCGGCGAGAGCGAGGTGACCGTGCAGGTCGGCGCGGGCGACAGCGGGCTCGCGTTCGACGCGACTCAGCTGTGGGTCGACACGGGCACCACGATCACGTTCGAGTGGACCGGGAACGGCGGCGCGCACAACGTTCAGACCGTCGAGGACGGCGGCCCGGCCGGCCTCGACAGCGGTGACCCGGTCGGCGAGGAGGGGTACACCTACGAGTACGAGGTGACCGAAGAAGACGCCGGTATCACCCACTACCACTGCGTCCCCCACACCGCGACGGGGATGCACGCCGGCATCGCCGTCGGCGGTGACGTCCCGACCGTCGAGGTCGGCGGGGCGTCCAACGGGTGGCCGGAGAACATCGCCCACGTCGGGGTGCCGCTCCACGCGCACTGGGTCGGGATCGCCGCGATCTTAGGCATCTCGCTCACGTTCGTGTTCACGTTCTACCTGCTGAAGTACGGCGAGTCCGCCCACACCGGCCACGGGGGTGCGCAATGAGCTCCGGCGGCTCCTCGTACGGCGATATCCACCGGTACGAGCCGGCCCGAGAGAGCACCGCCGCGGCGATCGCCATCGTGCTCCTCACCGTCATCGAGGTCGTGTTCGTCGGGCTGTTCGTCTTCGGGCTCATGTCCGCCTGGGCCTCGACGGAGTTCGGCAACATGTACACCGGGGCGCTGCTGGCGATGATCTTCATCGACCTCGCCTTCATCCTCCTGCTGTACCGCAAGGAGTTCCTCCCCGACGTGATGATCGTGAAGAAGCGCCGCCGCAAGTGGGAGGACCTCTACGTCCGCGAGGAGGACAAGGACGGCACCGGAATCGACACCGGCGGCGCGATGGACACGATCAAGCGCGCGGTCTACCCGTACTACAAGAAGTAACACAATGAGCCTCAAGAAACAAGACGACATGGACCACAACGCGTGGCTCAAGAAACAGGACCTGACGGTCATCGAGACCGCGTTCCTCACCACGCTCATCTGGCTCGACAAGCGGCTCCGCATCGTCGACTACCTCGAACTGCTGGAGACGATGTACTACCGCGCGAACATGCAGATGCCGAAGAGCCACACGGAGCAGTACGACCTCGACAACAAGTTCTGGTACTGGTACCCGCTCTACTCGCTCGGGTCGCTGTCGATCATCGCGTACCTGGTCGCGGCGGTCTCCGGCGCGCTGCTCGGGTTCTACTACGCGCCGTCGACCGCCGGCGCCGCCGCGCAGGGCGACCCGACGGCCGCGTACGACTCGCTCGTGATGATCATGACCGACGTCCAGTTCGGCTACATGCTCCGCTCGATCCACCGCTGGGCGGCGCAGTTCATGGTCGCGGCGGTGTTCCTGCACATGCTCCGCGTCTACTTCACCGGCTCGTACAAGGAGCCGCGAGAGGTCAACTGGATCCTCGGGATCGTCCTCATCGGCCTGACGCTCCTGTTCGGCTTCTCCGGGTACGTGCTCCCGTGGAAGCAGCTGTCGTTCTGGGCCGCACAGATCGGCGTCGAGATGGCGCTCGCGACGCCCATCGTGGGCGAGTGGGCGGCGCAGCTCCTGTTCGGCGGCTTCACCCTTGGACAGGCGACGCTCGTGAGAATGTACATCCTGCACGTCTTCGTGCTGCCGTTCGTGGTGACCGGTCTCATCGCGCTCCACGTCGGCATCGTCTGGGTGCAGGGGATCGCCGAGCCGCACTAATCCAATGACCGACGACACCACCCCCATGACGGACGGAGGCACCGACGAGGAGGCGCGTACCGACGGCGGTCCGCCGGCGACCGTGCCCCCGGACGACGAGACCCCGACGTGGACCGAGCGCAAGGAGCACTCCAGCGGGCTCGCGCAGCTCACCTACCAGTACTTCGAGCGCTCCCGCCGCGAGGACGAGGACCTCCGCGCGGAGTCGACGTACGTCGAGCGCGACGTGCTCGGCTTCCCCACGTGGCCCCACGAGACGATTCGAAACCTCGCGATCACGAGCTTCTTCGTCGGGATCATGATCCTGGTCGCGGCGCTGATGCCGGCCCACTTCGGCGAGCCCGCGAACCCCGGCTCGACGCCGGCGATCATCCTGCCGGACTGGTACCTCTACTGGTCGTTCGGACTGCTGAAGCTCAACCCCCTCAACCCGAGCCTGGCGGTGCTCGGCGGCAACATCGCCATCTCGAACGAGTTCCTCGGGATCCTGGCTCACGGGGTCGTCTTCGGCGTCATCACGCTCGTGCCGTTCCTCAACAAGGGGAGCGCGCGGCGCCCCGTCGAGCAGCCGTTCTGGGCGGCCGTCGGCGTGACCGGGGTCATCCTGGCGTTCACGCTCGCCTGCCTCGCGGTCCAGAACTTCTTCCCCATCTCGCTCGACCTGCTGCTCACGCTGACGTTCATGCTGCCGGTCGCCGGCGGCATCATCACCTACGCGGTGCTGAAGACGATGCGTGAGGGGTACATGTACGACCTGAACCGGCGGTACTACATGCTGCGCCCGCCGAAGTAAGGCCCTGGACCCGCCTCCGTTTTCCTCGTCGCACCACCACCACTTCGATGTCATCATCCACCGACCACGACGACGCACAGGCGTTCGACGAGACGGGCGACCCGATCGCCGCCGACGAGCGAGAAGATCCTCGCAGCGAGCCCACCGGTCCCCGAGTCGGGGCCGACGGGCGCGAGATCGTCGTCCCGTTTCGCCTGTACAAGGCCGTCACCGTCTTCTCGACGCTGGCCGCCGTCGTCGCGTACCTGATCGGGTTCACGCTCGTCGACGCCGCGACGCTGCAGATCAGCTTCGTGCGGACGACGATCGTCTACCTCCTCAACAGCGCCGGCCTCTACCCGTCGAGCGACGCGCTCGTCGCCGCGCTGGCGATCACGGGCATCGCGTTCATCGTCGCGGGGACGGCGGTGTACGTGCTCGGGACGCGGTTCCGCGGCCAGGGGATGGGAAAGTCTCAAGACGACTCCGGCGAATCGTAGAACAATGGCAGACGAGTTCATGAAGGGGTTCGCCCTGTTCACGCTCGGTGGCCTCGGCTGGCTCACCTTCGGCGGCTGGTATCGGACTCCCTCGTACTACGACGTCGTGCAACTGGTCAATCCGGCCGAGGGGATCGAGAGCGCCTACGGCCAGGTCGGGCTGGTCGCCGGCGACGCGTTCTTCTGGGTGATGGTGCTCGGCGCGCTCACCTTCTGGGTGCTGATCCCGGCGAGCCGCGAGCTCCGCGACGCCCTCGGCGACGACGCCGACGGCGACGCCGCGAACTAATCCGCGCGCCGTCGCTCCGACTCGCCTCCGACGACCGCTCTTCTCCGGTTCCGCGCCGGCGGCGAGAGTCCGCCGGCCGCGTCGATCCGAGGGCCACGCCGTCGACTCGCGACTGTCCGTCACATCACCGAGCGGCTCCGGCGGCGCGCTCGCGAGGCGGGAGGCCGACGGGACGCTCGGACGGGACGGCAGAAGCGAGACCGCGAGAAGGAGGAATCGCGCGACGGGTGACGCTTCCGAACGCGCGGGGCTACGCGATGACGAACTGGTCCCAGAGGCCGGCGACCAGGAACCACAGGGCGTAGTAGGAGGCGAACACCAAGACGAGCAGCGACGCGGCGATCGAGCTCTTCGGGGCCTCGATCGGCATGTCGTTGCGCGCCTCGACGTTGCGGGCCTCCAGTTCGAAGAGGTCGGCGACCAGCGCCGTGATCACGAGTACCGAGAGGATCACGCCGCTCACCGGGGCGTCGAGCACGAACAGGAGGCTCAGCAGGAGCAGCCCGATGTTCGTGACCGCGTGCGGGGTGTACGGTTCGACCTCGTCGCCGGCGTTGCCCTGCCTGACGTGGCGGCGGTACGCGAGGTGACGCGTCGCGAGGTTCGCCACCGCCATGGTCAGTATCGCGTACGGCAGCACCGGTCCGACGGCGGACAGCCAGCTGAGGGGAACGAGGAACTGCAGTGGATCCATACCGACGTATCCGGCGACGAGTTATTAGAGCCTTTCCGATCGTCGCGCTCGCTCCGCGCCCGCGAGCGTCACGAGCGTGACGGCGTCGACCGCCTCGATCGCGATCGATCGGTGCGGCGCGACGACCGCCCGCTCCTCGCCGTCGATCACGAGGGCGACCGACTCCGTCTCGCGCTCGACCGAGACCGAGAGCCGGTCCGCGGCGACCCACGTGTCCGTCCGGGTCCGGAACGGGGCGATCGGCGCGACGGAGAGCCCGCCGCCGGGCTCGACCACCGGACCGCCGACGGCGTCGGCGTAGCCGTCGCTCCCGAGCGGGGTCGCGACGACGACGCCGTCCGCCCGGAACGCCTCGTCCGCCCCGCCGACGAAGTCGATCGCGAACTCGGAGATGCGAGCGGGCTCGACCGTGACCAGGGCGACGTCGAAGGCGGCGCGCCGCGTCTGCTCGTCACCCGAGTCGACCGTGAGGATCGGGTGGGCGACGCGTCGGACGCCGTCGCGTCGCTCGCGACGGTCGGCGGGAGCGTCGCCCTCGCCGCGGAGCGCCGAGTCGAGCAGCGCCCGGAGGCGGTGCTCCGCGTCATCGGGGTCGACGGCGAGCCGGCGCGAACCGACCGGGATCACCGGCGCGTTCGACGCGGCGACGAGGGCGTCGCGGAGGGCGTCGTCGCCGACCGCGACGACGGCGTCGGCCGCGTCGCGCTCGACGGACCGGTAGGGGAGCCCCGCGAGGGCGTCGCGGATCGCCGCCGCCCGATCGTCGCCGACGACCGCGACGCCCCGTTCCGACGGTTCCATACGCGGGTGGTGCGGCCGGCGCGCGTGAAAACCTCCCGGTTCGCGGCGGGGGCTACTCCCCGAACGGCCAGTCGCCCGTGAGCTTCATGCCGGTCGCCTTCCGCTCGTCTTCGAGCGCCGCCGCGATCGCGTCCCGGTCCCGCCGCTCGGTCGTCACCGACGCGTCCGCGAGCTCGACGACCAGCTCCGTCAGGAGGATCGCCTGCTCGCGGAGGTTCCGCGGCTCCAGCTTATCGAGCGTGTCCGCGCCGGTGTGGCCCCAGCCGCGGCCGCGCCCCTCGGTCTCCCCGGAGATCATGTATCCCGGGATCCCGCGCTCGACGAACGGCCAGTGGTCGCTGTGGGGGACGAGCTCGGCGCCGAGCGAGACCGGGTGATCGAAGCGCTCGCCCACGCGCTCCGCGGCCGACTCCAGCGCGTCGAACCCGTGGTGGTCGAGCCGCAGGGTGCGGCCGAACACGTTGCTGTCGACGTTGACGACGGCCGCGACGCGGTCCGGGTCGACCGCTGCGGCGTACCGCGAGGAGCCGACGAGGCCGACCTCCTCGGCGCCGAAGGCGACGAACCGGACCCGCCGGTCGAGCTCGTCCTCGCGGGCGACGAGGGCGTTCGCGACCTCGACGACCGTCGCCGTGCCGGCGCCGTTGTCCATCGCGCCCTGCGAGATGTCGTGGGCGTCGACGTGGCAGGAGACGACGAGATAGTCGTCGGTAGCGGGGCCGAGCTCGGCGACGGCGTTCCCGCTCGTCGCGTCGGGCGTCTCGCAGTCGACGGCGACGGTGAGCTCGTCGCCCTCGCGCCGGCGGGCGAGGCGCGCGCCGACCTCCTTCGAGACGCCGACCGCCGGAATGTCTCCCACGGGCGCGTCGGCCGTGCCGACGCTGCCGGTCGGCGGGAGCGTCCCCTCGACGTGGTTCGCGAAGACGAAGCCGGCGGCGCCGGCCTCGACGGCGCGGTAGTACTTCTCCCGGCGGTGGACGAACCGGTCGACAGAGTCGGGGGTGTCCGAGGAGACCATGGCGATCTTCCCGTCGAGGTCGCCCTCGAAATCGTCCGGGACGCCGTAGCCCAGATCGACGAGCTCGCCGGTCGCCTCGCCGCTCGGGCTGCGCGGGAGCGCGATGCAGGCGTTCATCCCGTGAGCGAGCGTCTCGTCGCCGCAGCGAATCGCGCTGTCCCCGCGCTCCCAACCCTGAACGTCGAACGCCTCGATCCGGGCGTCCCGCGCGCCGGCGTCGGCCAGGGCGTCGCGGGTCAGCTCCAGCCCCTCGCGCTCGCCGTCGGAGCCCGTCATGCGGTGGTCGAGGTCGACGAGTGATTCGAGGTGACTCCAGCCGACGTCGCTCGTGAAGGTGTCGCCGATCCAGTCGGTCATAGACGAGGGTGCGGCGGCGGCCGCTCAAGCGTTTCGGTGGCGGCGGCCGGCGCCGAGGGTCATAAACCGGGAACGTGGGGGAGAAGCGCAGTCGCGGCCTCGGCGGCCGCGAACGTCGAGTCGTACAGGTGGTTCAACAGGAGGTAGGTGACGACGCCGAGCGCGAGCGAGAGGATCCACGCGCTCGCGGCGATCCGCCCGACGCGGCGGTGCGGCGTCTCGTTCCGGAGTTCCCGCTCCGAGTGCGTGAGCCCGAGGACGATCGCGTAGAGGACGACGGGAACCGAGATCACGGAGAGCAGGATGTGAATCGCGAGCATGATCAGGTACGCCGGGTACACCCACTCCCACAGGGGGACCCAGCCGTACGCGGAGTCCAAGACGAACTCCTTCGTCCCGCCGCCCGCGACCTTCGGGAGGTACATCCCGAGGAACAGGAGGATGAGGCCGAACGAGGTCGTCATCGCGGCGGCGTGCTTCCTCACCTCGTCGTTGCGGATCCAGTACCAGCCGAGCGAGAGCGTGGCGATCGTGACGGTGTTGACGGCGGCGATGGCGTGCGCGAGCAGGTCGACGGTCCCGCGGGAGAGCGTCGGGAACAGCGCCTGGAACTCGGGGACGAGGAAGACGCCGCCGACGGCCCCGTAGCCGACGATCGTGAGGAGCACCGTGATCGCGCCGGCCCGCTCCTTGGCCCGGTCGCGAACGCTGGCGGTGGACATATCGGGAGGAGGGAACGGAGCGATAAGTCGGCTTCGGGTGCTCCCGTCGGTCGGGACGGGGGTCGGGTACCGACTACCGCTCGATGACGCCCGTCGCCGTCGCGACCTCGATCGCGGCCTCCTCGTTGATCCCGCCTTGGAGGATCGTGTAGCGGTCCCGGATCTCGTGGGCGGTCGTCAGCGCGGCGATGAGCTCCTCGTCGTCGACGCCGAGCTCCGCGGCGGTCGTCGGGGCGTCGAGCTCCGCGAGCGCGTCGCGGATCGCGCTCCACCGCCCGTTCTCGCCGCTGTGGAGGTACTCCGTCATGACCGAGGCGACGCCGACCTGGTGGCCGTGGAGCGCCTTGCCGGGGGCGATCCGGTCGAGCTGGTGGGAGATGAGGTGCTCGGCGCCGGAGGCGGGCCGCGAGGAGCCCGCGATCGACATCGCGACGCCGGAGGAGACGAGCGCCTTCACGACGACCCACGAGGACTCCTCTAAGCCGGGCCGGATCATGTCGGCGTTCTCGACGAGCAGCTCCGCGGTCATCTCCGAGAGCGCGCCCGCGTACTCGCTGTACTCGACGTTGCGGAGCCGGCGGGCGAGCCGCCAGTCCTTCACCGCGGTGTAGTTGGAGATGATGTCGGCACAGCCCGCGGTGGTGAGCCGCCACGGCGCCTCCGCGAGCAGCGTCGTGTCCGCGACGACGGCGAGCGGCGGGTCGGCCGCGACCGAGTGGCGCGTGTCGCCCTCGGGGATCGAGGACCGCCCGGAGACGATCCCGTCGTGCGAGGCGACGGTGGGGACGGAGACGAAGCCGACGTCGAGGTGGTCGGCCGCCATCTTCGCGATGTCGATCGGCTTCCCGCCGCCGAGGGCGATCAGGTAGCCGGGGTCGATCGCATCGGCGGTCGCGGTGAGCTCCTCGACCGCGTCGAAGGAGGCATCCTCGACGACGGCGGTCGCGGGGTCGTCGAACTGGGCGCGCACCCGGTCGCCGGCGATCTCGTTCGGCGTCGGGCTCGTGACGATGAGCGGTCGCCCCGTGAGGTACAGCTCGCCGACCGCGGCCCCGAGGTCGTCGATCACGTCGTGACCGACGAGCACGTTGCGCGGGAGCTTGATCCACGCGGACTTCTCGAACATACCGGGCGGTCGGGCTCGCGGGGCAAAGCCGTTGCCCATGTCGGCCGCGGGCGGTGAGAGGAGGCGCGACGCCCGCGACCGCCTACGCGAGGAGCGCCGAGAGCGTCGTCGCCGCGTCGTAAAGGAAGAAGACGCCGAACCCGGCGAGCACGGCAGCCGACGCGACCGCGACGACCGGCGCGAGGGTCTCGGTCCGGCTCTCGGCGGCGACGAGCACCGCGGGGAAGCCGGTGATCCAGGTCAACACGCCGAGGAAGAAGCCGCCGATCAGCGCCGGCGACCCGGTCGCCACGACGAAGGCGCCGGCGAGGTCGGCGCCGACGACCGGGAGCCGCGCCAGCACGTCCAGCTCGCCCGGGCGCAGCAGGCCGACACCGACGGTGAGCCAGAACAGCACCTGGTAGGGGTTCGTCAGCGCGAGCACCAGCGCCTTTCGGAACCCCTTCCCCGCCTCGATCGAGGGCTCGTCGCCGGACGTGGGGCGGAACGACGCCCGCGCGCCGCGGGCCGCGCCGACGGCGAAGTACAGCATCAGGACGCCGCCGCCGGCGACCATCGCGGCGCGGAGGAGCGGGAGGGACTCGACGACGGCGACGACGCCGAGGTACGCGAGCGCGAAGAAGACCGCGTCGGCGGTCGCCGCGCCGAGCCCCGCGCGGAAGCCGGCGGCCCGACCGCGCAGCACCGACTCCTCGGCGATGACGGCGTTCATCGGACCGGGCGGGGCCGCGAGCGCGAGGCCGAAGACGACCCCCGCACCGAGCGTTACGAGGAGGTTCACACCGCTCGCAACGACCGGTTTCGTGAAAAAATGCGCGACGGAGCGGTGGGCGTCAGGGCCGGGAAAGCGACACCGATGAACGAAGTTGGAGGGCGGTGCGGGAGGGCGGGACGGACGGGAGGCGGTCCGGAGACCATCGGTCCGGAGGCGCTCAGTCGGGACGGACTCAGTCCGCGTCCTCGACGCGGATCGACCGCGCGATCGCCGCCGGCAGGCTCTGCTCGCCGGACGGGGTCGCCACCGTCACCATCCCGAAGGGGGCGACGCCGACGATCTCGACCGCGGTCCCCGGCGTGATCCCGGCGTCGGCGAGGTAGTCGAGTTCGTCCTCGTCGCGGTCGGACACGCGCGTCACGACGACGCGGTCCCCCTCGTCGCGGTCGGAGAGCCGCGGCCCGCTCCCCTCGTCGACGGGTTCGAGGTCGGCCCCCGGGATCGGGTCGCCGTGGGGGTCAACGGCGGGGTCGTCGAGCGCCTCGGCGACGCGGCGCTCGAACTCCTCGGAGATGTGGTGTTCGAGAGCGTCGGCCTCGTCGTGGACCTCGCTCCAGTCGTAGTCGAGGCGATCGGCGAGGAACGCCTCCAGCAGCCGGTGGTGGCGGACGACCTCCAAGGCGACCGCCTCGCCCTCCGCCGTGAGCTCCGCGCCCTGGTACGGCTCGCGCTCGACGAGCCCGCGCTCCTCCAGCTTCCCGAGCATGTCCGTGACGGACGGGGAGCTCTTGTCGAGGTACTCCGCGATCGCGGACGTCGAGACGGGGGGGCCCTGCTCCGACTGGAGGACGTAGATCGCCTTCAGGTAGTCCTCCATGACGTCGCTCAGCATTTATAAGTGATCGCGGCCGGCGGCTCAAATACCTACCGGGAGCGGCCGCCGGTCGGCGGGATTCGCCCGGATCACGGCGACGACCCGCTCACTCGTCCCGCAGCTCCGCGTCCCGCAGCGCCTCGTTGAGGTCCTCGCGGACGCGCTCGCCCGTCTCGCGGTCCATCGCGGTGGTGACGATCCGATTCTCCTGCACGCTGGAGCCGTCGCGGAGGAGCAGCCGGACGTTCCCGTTGGTCCCGGCGCGCGTCGCCTTCGCGCGGAGCCCGGTGCGCGAGCCCGTGCCGCCGGCGTCGATGGGGCCGGGGACGATCTTCTTGACGTGCGGGTGTTGTGCGACCGTGCTCACCGCTTTCCGCCCCTTGCGGTCGCCGATCAGCGTCGAGTGGGAGCCCCCGATCTTCTCCCGCGGCGGGGTCTCTACCACCTCCAGCGCGCGGTCGCCGCGCCGTTCGAGCACCCACGAGACGACGGGACTCGCGCGCTCGCCGTCGCCGTCGGACGCCGCGTCTCCGCCCGGTCCCGCCTTCGCGTCGGGCACGCGGTAGAACTCGTGGTGGACCTGCGCGCGCGTCTCGCGGAGGGGCTCGCGCGCGCCGGCGGCGTAGACGGTGTCGGGGCGCTTGCGGCGGATCTCGTCGGCGACCCGACCGGCGAAGTTCCGGAGCTGGATCTCGGTGAGCTGCTCGTCGCTCTCGGGTCGGGTCGTCACGGTCGTCTCGCCGACGACCGCGTCCTCGTCGAGCATCGTCAGGCGGGCGCGGTCCTCGGCGAACTCGGCGACGACGGCGTCGGCGTTGGCGGTGTTACAGGTGAGACAGTAGTCCCCGGGCTTGCGGAGGGGAGTGCCACACCGCCGGCAGTTCATACCCGATAGAGGCGCGTGGCGGGTAAAAGCGCGTCCGTTCGTCCCGCCTCGGCGAACCTCGGGTCGCGGAGGCGACCCATATTAGTGGGGGCCGGCCAGAGGTGAGGCATGGACATCGACGGACCAGACGACGACCCCCCGGACGAGCGGGGGCCGGAGGTCCCGGACGGCGACGCCATCGAGGACCGGGTGGCGCGGCTGTTCCGGAGCGGGCGGACGAACGCGCTGGTCGCGTGGGCGATGGTGGCGGTGCTCGCCGGCGCCTTCGTCGAGAGCCTGCTGGGGTTCGACCTCCTCCCGATGGCCCTCGTCGCCGCGATCGCGGCCGTCGTGGTCGCGCCGGCGGTCGCGGCGCGGGACCCGCGGGTGATGCTCCCGTGGGAGGTGCTCGGGCTCGCGCTGTTACCGGTTCTCGTGCGCGCGCTCCTCGGGGGCGAGCTCGGCACGTTCGCGACGTACCTCGCGATCGCCGCGTTCGCGCTGATCGTCACCGTCGAGCTCCACATGTTCACCACGTTACGCGTGACACACTGGTTCGCGGTGCTCTTCGTCGTGCTGACGACGATGGCGACGGCGGCCGCTTGGACGCTGCTCCGGTGGAACGCCGACCGGCTGCTCGGCACCGGTTTCCTGACGACGAACGAGGCGCTGATGATCGAGTGGATCTACGTGACGCTGGCCGGGCTCGCGGCCGGGGTCCTCTTCGACGCGTACTTCCGGCGGCGCGGGGCGCGCCTCCGCCGCGCGATAGGGCGGGTGGTGCGCCGATGAGCGTCCGCGGGGCCCTCCGCGCTCGGCCGTCGCTGCGGACCCAGCGGCGGCTCACCAGAGCGATGCAGCTCCTCCTCGCCGGCATCGTCGTCTACGGCGCGGCGTTCGGCCAGCCGAAGGCGATCACCAACGGGGGGCTCGGGCTGCTCGTCACGTTCGTCCCGGCCGCGCTCGAACGGAACTACGACATCCCGCTCGACCCGTGGCTCGGCGTGTGGATCACGTCGGCGGTGCTGCTCCACACGCTGGGGTCGGCGTGGTTCTACGCGCAGATTGCCTGGTGGGACCACCTCACGCACGCGCTCTCGGCCTCGCTCGTCGCGGGCGCGGGGTACACGACGCTGCGCGCGGTCGACCTCCACAGCGACGCGATCCGGATCCCGGCGCGGTTCGCGTTCGTCTTCATCATCGTGGTCGTGCTCGCGTTCGCCGTCGTCTGGGAGCTGTTCGAGTTCGGGCTCGACATCGTCGCCGACGAGACGGGGATCGAGATGCCGCTGGCCCAGTTCGGGCTCGAAGACACCGTGGCCGACCTCCTGTACAACTCCGTGGGGGCGCTGATCGTGGCGCTGTTCGGCCAGGCACACCTGACCGGCGTCGCGGAGCGGGTCCGAGAGGGGCTGTTCGGGCCGGCGGAGGAGTGATCGGAGCCGGACGGCGATTCCGAGGGGCCTAGCGCAGACACGCCGCGACGACGCGCAGCGCCGCCTCCCCGCGGACCTCGTTCGCGAGGAGTGGGACCCGCTTCACGTCGCGGCCGCGGAACAGCTCGGTCGCCCGCCGGAGCGCGGACTGCTGGACCTCCCAGCGCCGCGCGCAGAACTCGCAGGTGTCGGGGTTCGGCTCGACGATCCACGCCGGGTCGACGTCGGCCACGTCGCCGACGCCCTCCATCACCCGGTTGACGACCAGCGTGTTCACCGGAATCCCGAACTCGTCGAGGCGGGCGACGAGCCGCTCGGACTCGACGACGCTCATCTCCTCGGGGATCGTCACGACGCGGAAGTCGGTCTGTGCGGGGTCGCGGAGCACGGCGCGGAGGCGCTCGATCCGCTCTTGGAGCTCGTCGAGGTCGGCGGTCGGGTCGGCGCCGTCGTCCCCGCCGCCGAACATCCCCTTGAGCCCGTCCATCATCCCGGAGAAGCGGTTGCGGAGCTTCATCACTCGGCCGATCATCGAGTCCATGATCTCCGGGAGCTGGAGCAGCCGGAGCGTGTGTCCGGTCGGCGCGGTGTCGACGATCACCCGGTCGAAGCGCGGGTCGTCGAGGTACTCCAGCAGCTGGCGCATCGCGGCCGCCTCGTCTGCGCCGGGCATCGTCCCGCCGAGAAGGGATCCGAGGCCCTCCTCGGCGCCCTCGTCGCCGGGGGCGGCCTCGCCGCCCATCATCCCGCCCATCGCGTCGCCCATCTCGCCCATCCCGCCGAGGGGGTCACCGTCGGCGCCGAACATCCCCTCCTCCATCGCGTCGTCGGGGTCGATCTCGGCGGCGTAGAGGGGCATCTCCTCGCGGATGCGCGTCGGCTCCGCCGGGATATCCGTCTCGTAGGTGTCGGAGAGAGAGTGCGCCGGGTCCGTCGAGACGACGAGCGTCCGGACGCCGCCCGCGGCCGAGGAGAGCCCGGTCGCGGCCGCCATCGTCGTCTTGCCGACGCCGCCCTTCCCCCCGTAGAGGACGTACTCGGGCGCGTCGACGCCCTCCGGGAGGGCCGTGGCGGCGTCCGTCTCGGCCGGTAGATCGGCGTCGGGGCGGGTCTGAGCGTCGTCCGCGTGGCCGTCGCCGGCGGCGTCCCCGTCGCTCTCGGGCTCCTCGACGCGATCCACGGGTTCGACGTCGATATCGTCCATACCGGGCCGTGCGTGCGGCGCGTACGTGTACCCGTCGGTATTACGAAGGGGACGCCAGACGTCGTCGCTCGTCTACCAGTCCGGGCCGAAGTCCGGGTTCAGCTGCCGGTCGGTCCGACCGAGGGTGTCGATCTCCTCGACGTCGTCGTCGTCCAGTTCGAGCCCGAGGCTCGCCCAGTTGTCGGCGATGTGATCCTCGCCGGTCGCCTTCGGGATGGCGGTGACGCCCTTCTCGCGGAGCCACGCGAGGCTCACCTGCGCGGCGCTGACGCCGTGCTTCTCGGCGATGTGGACGATCGCCGGGTCGTCGAGGATCTCGCCGCGGGCCAGGGGGGAGTAGGCGACGAGCTCGACGCCGTTGGCGTCGGCGTACTCGCGGAGCTCCTCCTGCCGAAGCAGCGGGTGCATCTCCACTTGGTTCGCGAACGGCGCCTCGCCGAGCGCGTCGGCGGCGGCGTCGAGGTGCTCCGGTTCGAAGTTCGAGACGCCGATCCGGTCGATCAGGCCGTCGTCGCGCAGCTCGGCGAACGCGGGCAGCGTCTCCGCCGGGTCGTACGCGCCCGCCGGCCAGTGGACGTACAGGAGGTCGACGTACTCGGTGCCGAGCTTTTCGAGGCTCTCGCGGGTGGACGCGGCCACGTCTTCGGGCGCGAGCTGGTCGATCCACACCTTCGTCGCGAGGAACACGTCGTCGCGGTCGACGTCGGCCGCGGCGATCCCGTCGCCGACGGCGCCCTCGTTGCCGTAGATCTGCGCCGTGTCGACGTGGCGGTACCCCGTCTCCAGCGCCGTCTTCACCGACTCGGTACACTGCGCGGGGTCGTCGTTCTCCCACGTGCCGAGCCCGAGCACGGGCATCCCGTCGCGGGTCGGAACGTCGAAGGACCGCTGTCGCTGTGACATGGTCAGACGTATTCGGGTGAGCGGAAAGTCGCTTGCGGTCGCGGCGCGCCGGGCCGGGAACCGCGGCGTCGACCGCCGACCGCAGTCACCGACGCTCCAGTCAGTCGTCCGACAGCAGCGCCCGCGAGGAGTTCGTCACCACGAGCAGGCTGGACGCGCCCATCGCGACCGCCGCGAAGAGGGGGTTCAGCAGGCCGGTCACCGCGAGCGGGATGGCGACCGCGTTGTAGCAGAACGCCCAGCCGATGTTCCCCTTCACGCGCCGGCCGGCCGCCCGCGAGAGCTCGAAGACGGTCGCGACCGAGCCGAGGTCGTCGTCGACGATCGCCACGTCGGCGGCGTCGGCCGCCATCGCCGTGCCGCCGCCGAGCGCGATCCCGAGGTCGGCCGCGGCGAGCGCGGGCGCGTCGTTCGTCCCGTCGCCGACCATCACCGTCAGCCCGCTCGCCTTCAGCCGCTCGATCGTCTCGGCCTTCCCCTCGGGCGGGACGCCGGCGAACACCGAGGAGACCGCGTCGTGCTCCTCGAAGACGGTCGCCGCGCGCTCGTCGTCGCCCGTCAGCACGACCACGTCGACGCCCGAGTCGTCGAGCGCGGTCACGGTCTCTTCCCACCCCTCGCGCAGCTCGTCGCCGACCACGACGACCCCCTCGGCGGCGCCGTCCCGGCCGACGGCGACGGGGACCCGCCCCACGTCGCGCGCCTCGGCGACCGCCTCGCGGATCGCGTCGGGGACCGCCCAGCCGCGCTCGTCGAACAGGGCGGGGTGCCCCACGACGACCGCGGTCCCGTCGACCGTCCCGGAGACGCCCCGGGCGTGGCTCTCGAAGTCCTCGACGGCGAGCGACCGACCGCCTCCGTCCTCCGCCGTCGCCGCTCCGCCGTCGGCGACCGCGGCGGGGGCGGACGACGCGCTCGCGTCCCCCCGAGCCCCTCCACTCGCTCGCGCGGCCGCGATCGCCCGCCCGACCGGGTGCGCCGAGCGCTCCTCCAGCGCGGCCGCGAGCCGGAGCAGGTCGTCGTCGACGTCGGCGGCGATCAGCTCCATCTCGCCGGTGGTGAGCGTCCCCGTCTTGTCGAAGACGACGGTCCTCGCGTCGCGGACCCGCTCGAAGACGGTGTCGTCGAAGATCACGATCGAGCGCTCTAACGCGTCGCGGATCCCGGCGGCGACCGCGAGCGGGGTCGCGAGTCCGAGCGCGCAGGGACACGAGACGATGAGCACCGTGAGCCCGACGAGCATCGCC
>NZ_CVRT01000039.1:0-1265 GCF_001261915.1 Halorubrum sp. SD626R | reverse complement strand
GTGCGCTCGTTGTAGAAGGGGAACGCGAAGTACGTCGGGTAGATGATGACGATGTACTGGAGCATCACGGCCATCCCGACGAGCACGCCGACCGCGAGCCGCGCCGTGGCCATGTTATCGGCCTGGCGGCGCGAGAAGGCGTCCTCGCGGTCGTACGCGCTGTAGCCGAGCCCGCTCACCGCCTCGGCGAGGTCGTCGGTCGAGACCGACTCCGGGTCGTGGTCGATCCGCACCGTGTCCGTGACGTAGCTGGCGCTCGCGGCGCTGACGCCCTCGGTCCGGGTCGCCACCGTCTCGATGAACGCCTCGCAGGTCGCGCAGTGCATCCCGTCGACCTCCAGGAACGTCGCCTCATGGTCGGCGGGGACGCCCTCGCCGTCGCCAGGTCCATCCCCGGTCGCGTTCGCCTTCTCGCCCGCCTCGCTCGCCTGCCGCCGCTCGCGCACCGCGTCGGCGTCGACGTCGGCGTCGCCGAGGGCCGCGTACACGTCCCGGCAGCCGGAACAGCAGAACTCGTTGCCCGCGTCGTCGGTCACGTCGACGCCGTCGGTCGGGAGCTCACAGAGGGTGCAGTCGGGCGCGCTCATCGGTCGACCGCCTCCGTCATCGTCACATTCCCCCCGTCATCCCGGCGTCGAGCGGGTTCCAGAACGGGAGCCGCGGGTGCGGCACGTGGACCCCGACCGACATCAGGCCGTGCGCGAACAGGACGTAGCCGAGCGCCACGAAGGCGACGCCGAGCAGCCGGTGGACCCGGCGCCGGTGGACCGCGTCGACGCCCTCGATCACGGTGCCGTAGAGGAAGACGGCGGGCATCGTGCCGATTCCGAGGGCCGCGAGCGCGACGCCCCCGCTCACGGCCGAGCCGCTGGCGAACGCGTAGAGGTACGCCGGGTAGAGGATCGGACAGGGGAGGAGGCCGTGGACCGCCCCGAGCCCGACGATGCCGGGGCCGTTCGCGAGCCGGTCGACGTGACCGGTGAGCCAGCCGGTGACCCGTTCGAGCCCCGGGAGGTGGACCCCGCCGGTCGCGCCGCCGAGCGCGTACCTGATCCCGACTAAGATTACGGCCGCGCCGACGCCGAGGCCGACGACGCCGCGGACCGCCTCGGCCGCGCCCGTCAGCGTCGCCGTCGTGACGAGGACGACGCCGCCGAGCGCGCCGAGGGCCGAGCCGATGACCGTGTAGCTCGCCGCCCGCCCGAGGTTGAACAGGGCGTGCTGGCGGACCTCGTAGGTGGAGAGGTGGCCGCCCCGGCGGTCGG
>NZ_CVRT01000038.1 GCF_001261915.1 Halorubrum sp. SD626R | reverse complement strand
GCGAGGGAGTGGGGGGTCCCCTTCCCCTTAGACAGAGTCCCCTACAGAAAGCCTGTATAAGAGACAGGGCTAATCGCGGCGAAGAGTAAGACCTAGCCAGTCTCGGTTGATATTTTTCGGAGTCACATGGTGTGAGATACGAATATCATCAATAGCAATACGGCCTTTTTGGGTAACATCGTATATTTCTCCTTCTGAGGTTTCTGCACGGCTCAAAAGATCAAAGAACCATAATTCGTAGAGGATCCCGTGGACAGCATAGATGTTGTCTTGTGGCAGAAGTTCACCTGCGTGATGGGTTTTAATCCGGGATTCTTCTTCGAGCCCGTGGAGTGCCTGCCAAGCATCGCTTGATGTGATGATGATGTCAGCGGGAGTGATGTCACGTTCTGCTTCGTCGTTGAGTTCGCTAGCAAGTTCTACTGTGCGGTTAACAAGTGAGCCAAACAGTTCGTCGTGCCGTTTCTCGTATTTTTCTCGTTTGGCGACAACCAGATTGCCTTTCTGGGTGGTTATCCACATGCCGCTGTTGTCTGCCGGCCCTGCTTGCGAGATAAGTCCGTTTTCGCTGTGTTGGGTGAGTTTTTTACTGACGTAATTCGGTGTGATGTCAAGCTTTTCAGCGAGATTCGGTCTGGTTTCCCGATTCTCGTGACAGGCGGTGAGGAGATTCCAGTCAGTATCGGAGAGGTGCATGGTATGACTGGATAGTTCGCCTCATCAATATTGAATATGTGGGATCAGTATGTCGAGGTAATATTGAATTATGAGTTGTAGCATTAGTTCAAGGTTTTAAGTATATTCGGATATAAGATGTAGTTAGACACGGATGGTATCTGTCGCGTAGAAGTCATGTGCCCGGTCGCAGGCTTGCCCCCTGCAACCGGTCCGCCGCGGCACATCAACCGTGTACAAAGGCGATCAACCTATGAAACTGCAACCAAACGTACGCTCTGAAGGCGCAAAAAAGCACCGTGAAACACCCGAGTGTGGGGTTACAGCACAAATCAACGAGGATATTGAGTTCGTCATAGCGCGGTTCAGCGGGGTTCTACGAATGAACCCGTCGGCAACCATCGGGGATGCCCGCGGTATGGTAGGTAAAGAGGTGGTGCGAGATGCCCGGTGAAAGCGACAGTAAAGACCGCATTAAGCGGTACACGGACGCGGCAGACGATCACGACGACGCCAAAGACGCTGCGAACGCCGTGTTTGAACTCTTTATTACCCGTGCGAAGAGTGCGGGCGCAATCGCCAGAAGACGGGAAGAAAGTGCAGCTGGCGACGTACTTGCGTCAATCTCTAAAGAACACGGCGACGCTGCGGCAGTGATTGATGTTGGCGACGAGTGGCTCTCCGACTGTGCGAAGATGACTGGGACGCCCAAGGATACACTCCGCGAACCACTGCTCAGCTCAGTTGAAGATCTTCGTGAAAAAGAAAAAGACGACGAGCTGGACGAACTAGACGATGAACTGGCTGACGAGTACGGGGACTCTGTGGACTGGTCGCTCGACAACGGATACGCACTTGACGAGTACTTGGAGACGATAGAAGACGTGATCAAATCGGACAACGAGGACGTAGTGAGTGACCCGGACTACATCTTCAAGTTCGAAGATGGGGCGCAAGTGGAGCTTGCTGATGGTAATCACCTAATTCGAACCGTGTTGTACCGGGCAGTCGAGTCCGCATCTGATGAGCACATCCGCAACGAAATCGCGTCATATGAGGCTGCGAAGGAGATTGATGTTGACGACTCGGAAAAATTCGAGCGGGAATATAGTTGGCGGAGTAACGGGCCTGCTACCCGGCCGTGGGGTCTGGATGGTGTGTTAGATGAGTACAAGAAAGACGCATGGAACGAGTGTATTACTGACCTGGTACAGTCACACTTGAAAAAAAGCACTCGCGGGCCGGGACCAAGATCGTCAGCTTGGAAGCGCGTCCGGCAGAATATCGTACAGAATCCGGCGGCGACAGACAAGCAATCCGTCACTACAGTCGGGAAAGGCTCGTACTATGACGAAGAGCACGAGGAGTTCTGGGTGCCGAATGGGGTTGTGATGGACGCTTGCGAAGAGTTCGGAATCGAATCCAACCAACTTGTTCACGAGTTACACGAGCGCGGGGTCGTGAGTGATGAATTGGCGGGCCGGGTAGCATCTTACCCAGATTCGTCGGTTCGCCCGGAGACCCGGTTCTGGCGGTTTGACGCGAGTCACGAGAAGGTTCAAGGTCCGGTCGAGTACGTAGAGTCCATGACCGGAACGAGTGACGACGAGTTCGGCAGCACCAGTGGCCGTGAAACCTACGGGGGGGAAGCCTAATGCCAGTAGGATCACCTGATCGGAAGCCGCTCCGAGATGTGTGCCCGGAGATCAAGACGGATATGGATAGCCCGCACATCACCGGGTTGAACATCGCTTCATCAGATGAATCTGTAATGCTCTGGGGTCCCCCAGGAAGCGGAAAGACAACAGAATCCGGGCTCCGGACGGCGATCCGTGCCGTGAACGACGAGTTGCGTCCAGGTGACTGTACAGTCGTGACCTACCGAACGGCACTATCAGACGCGCTGCGGCGTAAACTCGTCTCGTGGAACGTATTCCCGGAGATGGTGCTCCCGCCGACCAGCGAGGAGAGTCCATACCGGTTTTGGGGAACTGCACACGCTGTTGCGTGTAGAGCAACTGGGTTCCTCGAACAGTTCGATGGAAGCAGCGAAACCGGTGGATGGATCGGCAGCGAGCACGAAGGAATAGTGGACGATTACGTCCGGTACGCGTTTTGTGACGAGCACAACATCAAATGGTATGCCGCGAAACCATGGCAGGAAACTCGGGGCTCCACGTTTTTTGCCCTCTACAACTACGCCAAGCAGAACATACTGAATGTCGGATCGTACGACTTGCCGGACAAGTATCTTCGTGGGCGGATTACTGAAGATCCTCGTGCGTGGCGGTTACTCGCTGAGTTCCGTCAGCAGTGGGGTGGCGGGATTGACCTATTCCACGAGGTAGTGGATAAGTGGGAAGCTTGGAAGGCGAAACACAACTGTGCTGACTACTGGGAGCAACTACAAGCCGGGATAACCGGATCACTCCCGCCTACAAAGCACGTTGTAATTGACGAGCTACACGATGCGTATCCATTGATGGCCCTGTATTTCGACAGGCTGGTTGAACACTCTGACACGGTGATTATCGCAGGCGATCCGGACCAAGTGTGTAACGCGTTCAGCGGAGCTGACCGAGCAATCTTCCAAAATCTCCCGGAGCGGGTTGCTTGTGACATCCCGACGGTGAAGCTCCCGGAGAGTTATCGCTGTCCAGACGAACACTTTGCAGCGGCAAGGCGCGTGCTGTCCCGCGAACACCAACCACCAGAGCTATCCACACCTGGACCAGGTACGATCCACCGAGATACACCAGAGACAAAGATGCGGTACAACGACCAGAATGGGTGGCGGCTTCCCCCAACTGGTGAGGAGTCGTCCCCGTATCAGTTATGGCAAGAGTTCGGACCGGATGTAATGTACCTCGCCCGCGCCGGATTCTTCCTTGATGCGGTCGGCGCACACCTAGACCGGGAAGGTATCGTGTACGAGTCGCAGCCCGGGAACGCGGGTAATTGGGCAGCGCGGCTCTCGTTACTTCGATGTCTCAACCTCTGTGAAGGGTACCGCCCGCCGCGGCAAACATCGATCATCGATGATGAGTACGATGGAAGCAACACGCAGAACGTCGAAGCAGCAAAAAATACGAAGGTTACCTGTGACGACGCGCAGCGGTTTATCCAGCACATCGATGAGGCGCATCTACAGGGCAGTCGTGACGATGCGAAGGATACACTCTTCGACTACCGACGGGACAAAGCGACGTTAACACTCGCTGAGTTCCATACCGACATCGTGAATCGTGAGTTCTGGGCCGTGTACGGTCGGGGAAAAAATAGTATCGATGAGCTAGTTCGACTTACACCACGGACAGGATTTACTGGGAATAAAACACGGGATGTGGTTGCTATGAAGCAGGCGTGGGACCGATACGCCTCGATTGATGATACCACAACCGTTCGTGATCTCGCAGATGGAACACGTCTACTGACGATCCACGCCGCGAAGGGTTCCGAAGCACCCACGATCGTACTGTATGACGGCTTGACGCGTCGAAACACGAAAGCGGTTCGGCAGCACAAAGACGCTGCGCGGAACGAAGCCCGGACGTGGTTCGTCGGGCTGACACGCTCCTCAGATACGCTATACGTTGTTCGAGATTCACTTACCCACATTTGGGATTCCTATCTACCGCCAGACATGGAACCGGTTGCTGCCGGTGAAGCCGCGGAAAATCGGTCTGGGGCTACTGATGGCGGCACAGACAATCGAGGTGGTTCTCGATGATAACAAACACTAACAACAGTAACAGCCCCAGCAAAACGACCACTGACGAAGATGAGTCTAATCCGGACTGGGTTGAAGAGCGGGCTAAGGGGTATCGTACATCCCCAGATGTCGTTGTTGAGGACGAGGACACTAGCATGTCGATCTCAGCGCACTACAAGCAGTGTCGCGCTGTGTACGAGGAATTAGCGACGATCGGAGATGAGTACGAGACTCTCGCAGTCCCGGATAACACGTCGTGGTACGTGTCGGAACAAACGGACCCAGAGGTGGAGTATCCGTATGAAGCCCGGCCACTCTCGCTCCGTGAGACGACGCGTGCGCTTGGCGACACCGAACGTGTGTTGTATGCTGTGACGAGTTACAAACAACGTTCTTCGGTGCGTCAAACGGCTCCACACCGGTACGGTGATAACGAGATCGAATGGGCTGCGGGGAACCCGCTTCCCGGGTACGAGGATTTGGCTGGTTTCGGCGCATTCGTCGATCTCGATTTGAATGATGATCTGAAAACACAGCGCGGTGACTTGGACACCAATACAGTCTCCACTATGGAATCAGTGATTGAAGCGTACTGCGACGCATTTGCGGATCTGTACGGTGGTCATAAGCTTGTGTACGCGCTGGATTCGGTCGGTGGATGCTACGTGTTCGGTGGACCGGGAGCTACCATTCCGATCGCCCGGCAATTCTCGGGGGATGACCGCGCGACTGTAATGAAGGCACTGCGAGAGCGGACAAACGAGTATCTACAGATCAAGCAAGATGAGATTGAATCCGAGATCTCTGGGGCTTCTGACATCACGGATCCAGATTGGTGTCAAAACTGTAACCGACAGTACAAGCCCCCCCTTGCCCTACACAAGGAGCACGACGCTGTCGTCACACCCATCGACACGCAGGACGTGACGTACGACTACACACCACTCACCGCCGTTGATAGCAGCTTGATCAGACGGGCGGAAGACTGGGCGGCCGGACTGACAAGCCTGGATCATACTGATGAATCAGTCACGGAGCAGCTTGTCCAGCAGTTGTGGCCGGACTACTATCGTGAGCACGGCAACTGGTGCGCCGCTCTCGAATCGTTTGTCGATGATGAGTTGAGCAGTGATGATGGTGGTGATGCTGACGAGGTGACAGAGAATGGCGATAGTAGTAGCGCTGACAGGGTTTCTGACGTGCGACTCACACGCGACTTTGAGGACGTGAAGAGCGCTGTAGGCAATTTAGATATTGAAGCGGTTGCCGAGAAAACAATCGCTCATGAGTGGACAGACAGCAAGACGGGGTTCACTGACCGATCTGGATCGGGTAAGCGCGCATTCATCCCTGTGTGGGGAACAAATGCGAACAGTGGGAACGCGAATTTCGTCGACAAAAGCGAAGGAACGTGGATAGATTCGTCTGAATCGCATCAAGCCGGCCCGGTAGAGATGGCGCTGATTGCAGAGAAAGAGGGGAATTGGTATTCGAATCGGTACCGACACGCTCGCGGTATGGAGTGGCGGTGTGGTGTCAAAATACTACGAAACAAGGGCTTTGAAATTCCCGTGTACTGCCCGGATGCGGAGACGACTGACGGGGATAAGATGCCGCTGTGGTCGCTCATTAAGACAGCACGGGCACTCGGTGTTATCGATAAGGATGACCTAGTAGAACGAGAGAGTGAAGACGGCGGGACATACACTGGGTTTTGTGATGCGTTGACGTATAATCGGGCGCTCGCGGTTGTCAAGGATGTTGGATTTGATACTAATCGTGAGCCCGTCAATGTCAATGAGGACGCGGCAGCTTATGAGAGTGTACTGAGTGAGTATGCTGACGACGGGTGGCAACCGTGGACAGAGCCAGCAAAATGTCTCGTCGCGTGCTTACGAGCCCGGGACGACGGCGTAGTAGCTGAAGGCACGGAGCCACCGCAGCTGGCACTACACCCGATCATCAAGATTATCTCAGATGATCCCCCAGGTGAGGCAGGTACTGGAGTAGTAAAATTAGCACTTGAGACCTTCCACGAACTGGATGCTGTTGAAGCCGCTGAAGAATTCGATATATCCACGAACGGGGGTGGCTGCGTATGAGCGAACCAGTGGGGAACCTAGGTAGAACGTGCGCTCGCTGGATGGCCACACATGCTGATGAACTCAAGGACGTGATTCCGCTCCCAGATCACACGTGGAAATGGAGTGAGACGGACTTGACGCGGTCGCAGTTTAGCTATCTTCGCCGGTACGGACTGATTGAACAAGTTGGGGAACAGGAGTGGCGGACGACAAACAAGTGTATCCAAGCTATTGGGAATTACGGACGGATACCCCAAGATGAAATCGGGATGTATGTTGATTATGATCGGTCGTGGTTCGACACTCCTGCCGATGGGCGTCCGCAGTTTGATAGTAATTGTAGCAAGGAGACGTTTGATGCTGAGCAGGCAAACCTTGATTCCTACAGATGATGATCCCAATAGCGCGTAAGCCAGAGAAATTTGAACATCTCTGTTGGTGTTCTTATTTACTGATTCTGTATTTGATTGGCCGGGATGCGTCGATGGGTTGATATAGATTAGCTGATAGAATTATTAGAGTTTCTCAAGAACTTCTCTACGCTTAGCGGCAGAAACCTGATCATATTTCATAGTTGTTCTGGCGCTTTGATGTCTTAATTGGTCTTTCGCAGCCTTTAGGTCTCGCTCTTCTGTCACATAGGTGCCGACTGAGTGCCGAATGCTATAAAAAGTCATACTGCGACCACCGAGTTCGATCCCAGCATCCCTACACAGTCGTTCGATGAGCCGTCGCAGTGACTTACTCGTGTAGGGCGTGGATTCACGTGTCAGCCAGAGTTCGTCACGGCCATCGTACTTCTCTCGACCACGGCGTTCTCGCAACCAGTGTGTCAGCGCAGTCGCGGTTCGTGACGTGATCGCTACACGCCAGTTATCTTCGTTCTTCGATGAATCTTCTTTTGGTATCCGGAGCATCTTATTATCTATATCAACCCAATCGACGACTGCGCGGCGTACCTCGACCGGTCGCAGTCCAGTGTCAAGACTCGTTAAGATGAGGGATGTGATTTTCCACCCATCGTCGTCATTACTCATCACGGTTTCGCGTATGAGGCGTCGTTCACGTCGGGTGAGATAGTCGCGTGGTTTGTCTTCGCCACCGGACCGGAACTGCTGGTCACGATCCCAGTCACATCCGCTGAAACGTGTTTCTAACCAGTTGAAGTACCTGATGATCGACTCCTCTGTTTTCCCTTTCGTCGATGTCGTCACGTCGCGGAACGCGACGACTTCATCAATATATTCATCAGCGTGTTCTGGTTTCGGTGGAAATGAGTACCGTCCTTCTTCTCCCCACACCCATCGGTCGAAGCGCGCCGTTCGATACGTGGTTCCATACGTTGAGTAGTCGCTGTATCCTTCTCGTGCTTCCGGGTTCTTTCCTCTCTCACGTAACCAGGTAATGAAGTTCCACCGATGGTCCTCATAGTCGATGCGTTGCTGTTCGTTGAGCTGTTCGGCGTTAGAATCCGGGATGATACGGATTGATCTCCCGGGTTCAATTTGAATGTCACAGCGTTCGTTGCTCGCGGTCATGGTTACCTTGACAGGCACCCTGAACCACGAGACGGGAACGCTGCGTTAGTGCGTGGGACCGGATTTGAACCGGCGGACCTCTACAGGACAGCGCCCTCAACGCTGCGCCGTTGGCCTGGCTTGGCTACCCACGCTCGCGGTGTTTTGTCGCGTCTCCACGTATCCTTCCCCTAATTAAAAGCCCTTCCATTCGGCAGTGCCGTGCCGCGACCCGACATCGGGACTGGGTCGAGGACGCCGACGATCCGGACGCCGAAATTCGGAGCGATGACGCCGACCGCACCGCCCGAGCGACCGTCGAAACCGGCACGGGTTTGGGGGTGGCGCCCCTCTACCGATCCATGTCCGAGTGGGCCCGCGAGAACGTCCCCCTCCTGACCGCGATCTGTTCCGTCGCCGCGCTCGCCGTGGTGTTCGGCGCCGTCGGCGGCGCGATCCCGAGCGCCCTCCTGCCGCGCGCGAGCGACGCCGTCCTCGCCGCGATCCCGCACTTCAACGCCGCGGTCTCGGCGACCGCCATCGTCACCATCCTCCTCGGGTGGCGCGCCATCTCCCGCGGGAACGTCGAGCGTCACCGGAACTTCATGATCACCTCGTTCGCGCTGTTCACCGCCTTCCTCGCCGCGTACCTCTACCGGCTGATCCACGTCGGCACGACCGCGTTCCCCGGCCCCGAGGCCGTCTACACCTACCTCTACCTCCCGTTCCTCGCGATCCACGTCCTGCTCGCGATCGTCTGTCTCCCGTTCGTCTTCCACGCGCTCCTGCTCGCCGCCACTCGCCCGTACGGGGAGCTGTACCACACCCGGCACGCGCAGGTCGGCCTCGTCGGCGCCGTGCTCTGGCTGATCTCGTTCACGATGGGGATCGGCGTCTACGTCATGCTGTACCACGCGTTCTGAGCCGGGTCGGACGCCGGATCCCCCGGCGCCGCCCGCTTCAAATTCGGCTCCTCGAACGCCGAATTCGACGACGAAGGTTGAAGCCGTCGTCACCCGTACGGCCCGCCGTGCTGTTCCCGACGCACCTCCTCGTCGCCGGCTGGCTCGGGTGGCTGTCTGCCCGTCCCCGCGTCCGGGAGCGCTTCCCGGGGACGCCGACGCTCTCGGTCGGGTGGCTCGTCGTCGGCGCGACGCTGCCGGACGCCGTCGACAAGCCGCTCGGCGCGCTGGCCGTCGTCGACGTCTATCACTCCGTCGGCCACTCCGCGTTGCTCGCTCCCCTCGCGATCGCCGTCGCCGCGCGGAACCGACACGGGCTCGCGGCGGCGGTCGGCTGGGCGTCTCACCTCGCGCTCGACACGCTCCACATCGTCGTGAACGGGCGGGCCGAAAACGCGGTGTCCCTTTTGTGGCCGGCGCTTGAACAGCCCGATCCGCTGGGCATCCCGCCGGGCGACTTCGCGGCCTTCTACGTCGGGACGCCGTCGTTTTACCTCGAAGCGGCGGTCTGGACGGCGGCGATACTCGTCGCCTTGCGGTCGCGATTTGGCGCCGGCACGGACCGGCGGACCGACGGGTGACCCGCGGTCGGGTCGCGCTACTGCCCGTCGTTCGCCATCTGATGGGCCGCGTAGAAGAGGGGGACGAGCAGCGCGCCGGCGAAGCCGAAGCCGAGCGCGAGCGCGCCGATGTCGCCCGCGGTGAGAGTGCGACCGCCGCCGCCACTACCGTCTCCGCCGTCGCCACTACCGTCTCCGCCTCCGCTGTCTCCGCCACTCCCGCCGCCGTCTCCGCCGTCTCCGCCGCCACCGCTCCCGCCCGCGTCCGGGTCGATCAGGTCGTCGTCGACGGAGCCGACGGCGACGGCGCCCTTCATCCCGGCCGCCCTGTGCGGCGTACAGTAGTAGTTGAACGTGTCCCCGTCTCCGGCGTTCTCGAACGTGTATTCGAACGTAGTCCCCGCCTCGGAGACCGTCTCGCCGCTGTCGAACGTCTCGCCCTCGGCGACGACGTTGTGCGCGCCGCCCTCGCCGGTCCACTCCCAGACGACGGTCGTTCCCGAGTCGATCAGGATCGCCGCCGGGTCGAACCGGAGCCCGTTGACCGCGCCGACGCTGACCGTGACCTCGTCCCGTCCGGTGTAGTCGACGGTGCCCTCGTAGTTGTCGACGTCGTCCAGGTACCCGCCGTACTGAGCGGCGGCGGTCCCGGAGCCGGCGGCGAGCCCGGTCGCGACGGCGGCGCCCGCGGCGCCGGCCCTGAACAGCCCGCGGCGACTCATCGTCGCGTCGTCGGCGTCGGATGTCATACGCGTACCTCCCGGCGTGGGCGTATTTAAATTCCCGATTCCGGACTCGCGTCGCGAGAACGCGAGGCGGCGAGGCCGGTAGCGTCGGGCGACGTGCGACGAAAGAGCGACGACGACCCGATCAGTCGTCCGCCGGCGTGGGGTCGGGCGCGGCGGTATCGAGGTCGCGATCGGTCTCCTCTCCCTCGACGTCGAAGGGGTACTCCCCGGTGACGCAGCCGAGACAGAGGTCGGCGCGGCTCTCGCCGAGGGCCTCGGCGACGGCGTCGATCGAGAGGTACGACAGCGAGTCGGCGCCCACTTCCTCCCGGATCTCCTCGGTGGAGGCGTCGGCGGCGATCAGCTCCTCGCGGGTCGCCATATCGATCCCGAAGTAGCAGGGCGCGACGATCGCCGGTGCGCCGATCCGGAGGTGGACCTCCTCGGCGCCCGCCTCGCGGACGAGGTCGACGAGCTGCGTCGAGGTCGTCCCGCGGACGATGGAGTCGTCGATGATCGTGACCGACTTCCCCTCCACCGTGGACTTGATCGGGTTGAGCTTGAGCCGGACCGCGCGCTCGCGCTCGTCCTGGGTCGGCATGATGAACGTCCGCCCGACGTAGCGGTTCTTCATCAGCCCCTCGGCGAACTCGATGCCCGCGTCGCCCTCGGCACGGGGCTCCCCCTCCGCGGTCGTCTCGCCGGCCGCGTCGGCGTAACCGGAGGCGAACGCGCGCCCGGAGTCGGGGACCGGCATCACCACGTCCGACTCGACGCCGGACTCCGCCCAGAGCTTCCGGCCGAGCTTTCGTCGGACCTCGTAGACGAGGTTCTCGTCGATGACCGAGTCGGGGCGCGCGAAGTAGACGTGCTCGAAGAAGCAGTGGGCGGTCGACTCGCGCTCGACGAGCTGGTACGTGTCGTAGCCGCTCCCGTCGGGGTCCAAGACGACCAGCTCGCCCGGGCGCACGTCCCGGATCAGCTCCCCGTCGAGGGTGTCGATGGCCGCCGACTCGCTGGCGAGCACGTAGCCGCCGTCGATCTTCCCGAGACAGAGGGGGCGGTTCCCGAGCGGGTCGCGCACGCCGAGGACGGTGTCGTCGTGGGTGATCGCCAGCGAGTAGGAGCCGTGGATGCGGTTCATCGTGTGTTTGACGGCGCGCACGAGGTCCTCTTCGAGGAGGTTGCGCGCGAGGTCGTGAGCGATCACCTCGGTGTCGCCGTCGGAGGTGAACGCGTGGCCGGCCGCCGCGAGCTCCTCGCGCACCTCGTCGGCGTTGACGAGGTTCCCATTGTGCGAGAGCCCGAGCGACCCGGACTTGAACGACACCGAGAACGGCTGCGCGCAGCTCTTGTCGAGGCTGCCGGCGGTCGGGTACCGGACGTGTCCGATCCCGGTCCCGCCCGACAGCGACGCCAGGTCCCCCTTCTCGAACGCGTCGCCGACGAGCCCCCGCTCGACGTGGCTGTGCTGTTGGAACCCGTCGTGCGTGACGATCCCCGCGGACTCCTGTCCCCGGTGTTGCAGCGCGTACAGCGCGTAGTACAGCGGTCGCGCGGCCCCGCGGTCAGCGAACGAGACGCCGACGACGCCGCACTTCTCTCGCGGCCCGTCAGCGGTGTTGTCCCCACCGGCGTTCATGTACGCGAGGGTGAGGCGGGAGGCGATAAAAATCCTCGTGTTCGTGGTGCGATCGGGATTTACGATAGAATATATATCCACGAACGCGGATCAACTCCGGCGAACGGGCCGGCCGATCCGCCTCGATCACTCCCCCTCGATCAGCTCGTCCAGCCGCTCGAAGTACGCCTCCCGCGGCACCTGGTAGGCCGCTCGGTAGTCCACGTCGCCGGCGGCGAACCGGGCCGCGACGTCGACGGCGGCGGCCGCGCCGGCCTCTCGGCTCTCTCGCGTCTCCGAGACCGCCTCGACCTCGGGCTCCAAGAAGAGGACAACGTGCCACTCGTCGGTCGCGTACTGGCCGGACCCGGGACGGGCGTTGCGCGCGCCGTTCGTCAGGTAGATCGTCGGGAGACACTCGGCCGGGAGGTCGTCGCCGTCGAACACGTCGGGGCGGTAGACGAGGATGGCGCGGCCGCTCGGCTCCTCGTTCCACACGCGCCAGCCGTCCGGCAGCGCCTCGAAGCTCATGGGCGGAGTCGGACGCGGAGGCATGAAAGGGTCGCGCTCCGGGGCCGGACGGTGCGGACCGCGAGCGACCCGCTCAGTCCACGATATCGGAGCCGCCCGACGGGAGGAACTCCTGCAGCCGGTCTGCGCTCGCCACCTTCCGCACGAACGACTGGTCGGCGAAGCGCTCCTTCAGCGTCCGATAGGCCATCATCGCGGCGTCGTTCTGCGCGTACATCCCCGGCTCGAAGGTGACGCTGGTCGCCGCGCGGTCGACGATCGCCGACGGCGGCCCGCCGATGGCCCGCGTGACGGGCTCGCACTGGACGCCGACGGCGATCCGGCAGGGGACGTCCTCGAAGTAGGTGCGGTCGCCGCGGATCACGAAGCTCCCCTTCTCGATGTACTCGCCGCTCTCGGGCGTCTTCGACACCTGATCCGGCTCGACCATGTAGGCGTCGCCCGCGCCCCGGCCGTCCTTCCAGTCCGAGGAGTACGAGACCGCGAACTGCGCCGCCTCGCGCAGCGTCTCCTCGTCGAAGTCGACCGGGTCGGCCGACTCCGAGGGCCCCGCGGCCTTCAGGAGCGTCACCGGTCCCCCGTGCGCCTGCGTGTGGAAGAACCGGTCGTGTTTGCCCATGTACTTCTTGACGAGCTCCTCGTTCTGGTCGGCGTTGCGCCCGCCGATGACGAGGTAGCCGGTCGAGGTCCGGAACCAGCGGAACCGCTCGAACCAGTCGTCCGGGCTCCGGATCGGGATCGACGAGCGCGAGAGCCAGTCGGTCTCGTACTCCTCGTCTTCGTCGTCCTCGCCGTCGCCCGCGTCGCTTTCGCCCTCTCCATCGTCGGCCGCCGCTTTCGCCTCCCACTCGGCCTTGCGCTCCCTGACGGCCTCCAGCTCCGTCCGGGTCGACTCGATCGCCTCCATCGCGCCCTCCCTCTTCCCCTCGATCCGCTTGGCCTCCTGGTAGAGGCGATCGGCGTTGACCTCCACGCCCGCGCTCGCGTCGAGCTCGACGCGGGTCGTTCCCCCGTCGTCGCTCTCGTCGGCGAGCTCGACCGTCACCGTCCCCTCGCCGCCGTCGACGTCGACGACGGCCTCGGCGGCCGGGATCCCGCGCTCCGCGCCCGCGTCCAGCGTCTCCGCGATCTCGTCCCACGGGACCTCGTCCTCGCGGGCGTCCCGGACCGTCGAAAGCACCTCGTCGACGAGGTCGTAGTTCGCGTACAGCAGCTCGGCGCGCCCGCGCTCCGCCTCGGCCTGCTCCTCGAACCCCTCGATCGCCCCCTTCTGCTGTTCGATGATCCGCTCCTGTTTGGCGATCTCCTCCTCGAAGTCCGGGCGGGAGGCGCTCGCGTCCGACGGGGCCTCGCCCTCGCCGCTCTCGTCGCGGTCGAGCCGGTAGAAGTAGTCGTCGACGGCGGCGTTGAACGAGTCGAAACCGACGCTCGGCAGGCCCTCGTGCTCGGAGAGCGGGAAGGGCGTGACGTCGACGACGCGGGGGTCGCGGTCCCCCTCCTCGCCGTCGCTTCCGTCTCCCCCGTCGAGCGACTCCTCGTACACCCGCGGATCGATGTCGCCGGCGCGGAGTCGGTCGCCGATCCGTTCGAGCGCCTCGTGGAGCGCGCGGAGCTGGTCGTCGGTGGCCTCGTCGATGGGGGTCTCCTTCTCGACGCCCGCGCGGGTGCACACCTCCTCGGCGTAGAGCCCGCCGAGGTTGAGCTGCGTGGCGAGGGTCCGCACCACGTCGCTGTCGGACTCGCGCATGTGGCGCTCGAACCCGCCGAGGCTCACGTCGAGGGGGTTGAGCCGCGAGGCGGGGTACTCGTACTGCGAGCCAGGCGCGACCGTCCGGGACTTCAGCCGGACCGTCGACAGCGACCCGACGACCTCGCCGGTCTCGTCGAGCGCGGCGACGTTGCCCTGTCCGAACAGCTCGACGACCAAGGTCGTGTTCTCGTCCTCGCGCTCGAACTCGAAGGTGAGTATCCGGTCGAACTCGTACTGCTCGACGCCGGCGAAGTCGGCGCCGGACATCCGGTTTCTGAGCATCTTCGCGAAGTTCGGCGGGCGCCCTGGCGCGTCCGCGACGTTGTCGGGGTCCGCGACGTGGGCGCGTTTGATGTCTCCCACCTCGATCATGAGCTCGACGCGGCCGCGGTCGAAGTCGCGCAGCTTCAGCCGGAGCAGGTCGTCGTCGTAGAGGTACGCCTTGTCGACCTTCGCGCCCTCGTACCGATTGAGCTCGGTGACGAGGGCCGCGAGGTCGATGCTCGACAGCTCCCGCTTCTGGTCCATATGCGAAAGACACTCGCGGCCCGGAAAAGGCGTGTCGTTGTGGATTCGGAGCGTCGAGCGAGACGGAGCGGTCGGGGGCCGGCTACAGCCGCTTCGACACGTACGGCCCGTCCTGGTGGTAGCCGAGCTTGTTTCGGTAGTACTCGCGGGCGCCGATCCCCGAGATGATCGCCATCTTGCGGTAGCCGGCGTCGCGGGCCATCTCCTCGGCGCGTTCGAGGAGTTCGGTGCCGTACCCCTGATGCTGCCAGTCGCCGTCGCCGCCGATGGCGACCTCGCCGCCGTACACGTGGAGCTCGCGGATCAGCGCGGCGTCTTCCAGCTCCCGGCGGATCGCGTCGTTCTCCGTGCCGGGCGCGCCGGGCTGATCGGGGGCGAACGAGGGGAACCGGAGGCGACAGAACCCGACGAGGAGGTCGCGGACGGGGTCCTCGAAGGAGATGAAGTGTTCCGTCCCGCCGCCGGCCTCGTAGGTCATCACGTCGAGCTCGACGTCCTCGGGGTCCGGGTCGGCGTCGTTGTGGCCCACCTCGCGGGCACGGATGTCGCGCTGGACGATCCCCTTCTCCTCGGCTCGCTGGTCCGCGAGCTGGCGGAGGTTCGACTTCCAGACGCCGCCCTCGATGAAGTCGGCAGGGATGTCGCGCTGGACGCGCTGCAGGCGGGTGTACTTGGGGATCTGGTCCATCGCCTCCGCGACCACGTCGGCCGCCTCCTCGTTCGAGAGCGGCTCGAAGTCGTCGCGGCGCCACCGGTCGTATATCCGGGTCCCCTCGACGACGAGGGTGGGGTAGATCTTCAGGTAGTCCGGCCGCCAGTCGGGGTTTTCGAACAGCTGCCGGAAGTCCTCGACGCACATCTCCCGCGTCATCCCCGGCTGGCCCGGCATCATGTGGAAGCCCACCTTGAACGCGGCGTCGCGCAGGCGACGGTTAGCGTTCCGGGAGGCCTCGTTGCCGTGCCCGCGGTGCATCTCGCGGTTGATCCGCTCGTAGGTGGTCTGGACGCCGACCTCCACCTTGGTGCCGCCGAGGTCGAGCATGCGGTCGATCTGCTCGGGGTCACACCAGTCGGGCTTCGTCTCGAACGTCGTGCCGATGTTGCGGATCTCGTTCGCCTCGTTTGCGGCGATCACGTCTTCGAGGTACTCGAACTCGGTCGCCTCGGGATCCGGCGCGAACGACTCCTCCTCGGCCGGCTCGGGCTCCTTGTCGAGGTCGTAGTCGTTCATCGCCTGCAGCGCGCGCTTCACGAACCACTCCTGGTAGTCGTGCGAGCGTGCCGTCATCGTCCCCCCCATCAGGATGAGCTCCACCTTGTCGACCGGGTGGCCGATCTTCCGGAGCTGTTCGAGCCGGAGGGTGACCTGTCCGTACGGGTCGTAGTCGTTCTGCTCGCCGCGGGCCGCCGCGGGCTCGTGGCCCGTGTACGACTGCGCCGATGAGAACTCGGAAGCCGGGCCGCCGGGGCAGTAGAGGCACTTCCCGTGGGGACAGAGCTTCGGCGAGGTCATGATCGCGACGGGGGAGACGCCCGAGGCGGTCCGGACCGGCTTCCGCTGCACGACCTCGATCACGTCGTCGCGGGCCTCTGCGGGCGCGTGATCGAGGATCTCGGTGTTCTTCGGGACCTTCGGCGAGGAGAACTTCGAACACGCGTCGAGCTTGGCGGACTCTAAGTCGTCGCGGTCGATCTCGCCGGCGAGGATCCGGTCGACGAGGTGCTCGCAGGTGCGGACGAACGCCTCGGACTCGCCGCCGGCGTCGCCGTCACTCGCCGCGTCCGTACTCATTATGCTTCGATCGACGGGTTTCGGAGTTAAGCGTGTCGCACCGGGAGAACCGCCCGGTTTTAGGTCGGCGCCTGCGTAGCCGCGGCCGTGCTACGCAAGGACCTCCTGCGCGTCTCGCGGGCCGGCGGCGGCTACCGCCCGCGGTTCACGAGCCGCGAGCACCGGCCGCTCGCGGCGAAGGTCCTCGGGACCTTCGAGTCCCACGTCGGGGAGCGCCGCGGCGACCTCGACGACGCGCTGGCGGACCTAGAGGCCGACGCCGCCGACGCCGGCGGCGACTTCAAGCTCGTTCGCGGGCTCGCCGCCCTGGTCGAACGCGAGTGCGCCTTCGAGACGCGCGCGCCCGTCCCGCCCCGGCGCGTCCGGCGGGCCGCGTTCGAGGCCGCGGAGGCGGTGGGCGTCGCGAGCGAGGCGGAGCGGGAGGCCGCGGTCGACCGCGCCGCCGACGCGCTCGGGATCGAGCCGGCGGACGTGGAGGGGTCGCTGCACGCCGACCGCGACGTCAACGAGGTCCTCGTCGACGCCGACGTGCGGTGGGACCCGGACTCCCTCCTCGAACAGTACGATCTCTCCTTGGCCCAGACCGCCCTGTTCGACGCCACCGAGGTCCGGGTGCGATCGAACGACCCGAAGCGGCTCGTCTCCGCCGTCAGGCGGCTGCGCCTGATGTACGAGCTGGAACGAACCCCCGAGGGCCGCGAACTGATCGTCACGGGTCCCGACGCCCTGTTCTCGCGCACCCGACGCTACGGCACCGCGTTCGCCAGGCTGCTCCGGACCGTCGCGGAGTCGGCGGAGTGGCAGCTCGAGGCGACGGTAGACGACCGCGGCCGCGAACGTACGATGCGCCTCTCCGACGGCGACGTGACGGTGCCGGGCGTCGATCCGGTCGCGGAGCCCGACTTCGACAGCGGGGTCGAGGCCGACTTCGCCGGGCGGTTCCGCGGGCTCGACCTCGACTGGACCCTCGTGCGGGAGCCCGAACCCCTCGAAACCGGAATCCGGGTGATGATCCCGGACTTCGCGTTCGACTACGACCACGCCGGCTTCCGGCTGTTCTTCGAGGTGATGGGCTTCTGGACCCCCGAGTACGTCGCGAAGAAGCTCTCGCAGCTCGCGGACGTGGAGGACGTGGACCTCCTCGTCGCCGTCGACGAGGGGCTCGGCGTCGGCGAGGAAATCGCCGCACGGGACCACCGCGTCGTCACCTATTCGGGAACGGTGCGGGTGAAGGACGTGGTCGACGTGCTCCGCGAGTACGAGGCCGAGTTCGTCGCGGACGCGGCCGCCGACCTCCCCGCGTCGCTGTCGCCTGACGCCGACGCGATCGGGCTGGAGGACCTCGCGGCCGAGCACGGCGTGAGCGTCGAGGCGATCGAGGACAAGGCGTTCCCCGACCACGAGCGTATCGGTCGGACGCTCGTGCGCCCCAAGGTGTTGGAGGCGGTCAGGGAGGAACTGGAGGCCGGGATGGCGCTCTCCGGGGCCGAATCGGTGCTCGACGAGTACGGGATCGACGACGCGAGCGCAGCCCTCTCGCGGCTCGGCTACCGCGTCGAGTGGGAGGGGCTCGCGGGCGGGACAGTTCGAGAGAAATCGGAATAGAGCAACTAAATCTGTGCGGCGGCGTGTGCCGACGAGCGCCCGGAGGGCGTGAGTCGCACGCGCGAGGGAGTCAGTCGCCGGAGCGAAGCGGAGGCGGCTGACGAGGCTGGGGAGGCGTGAGGTGCGGTGCGG
This sequence comes from Halorubrum sp. SD626R, assembly GCF_001261915.1. Lineage (GTDB taxonomy): Archaea > Halobacteriota > Halobacteria > Halobacteriales > Haloferacaceae > Halorubrum. The sequence goes on along the minus strand of NZ_CVRT01000038.1, from coordinate 22 downwards.
TGCTGTGCGGGGCGGGAATCGA
>NZ_CVRT01000037.1 GCF_001261915.1 Halorubrum sp. SD626R | reverse complement strand
GCGCCGTGCTCCGCGAGCCACCCGGCCAGCGCGTCGTTGACCGCGGCCGACGCCTCGACGCCGACGAGGTGGCGTGCGCCCTCGACCGCGCGAATCTCGCCGCGGGGGAGTCCCTCCGCGAGCGTCTCCGCCGCCGTCATCGGGCAGACGGCGTCGTCGGTTCCGTGGACGACGAGCGTCGGCGTCGTTAGCTCGTACAGCCGGTCCGAGAGGTCGAACCCCTCGACAGCCGCGCGGTGGGCCTCGAACGTCTCGCGGCCGGCGTCCTCGGCGAGCCGCCACTCGGCGATCCGCGGGAGCGCGTCCGGGTGCGCCTCGCGGAAGTCGACCGAGCACAGCCCGTCGAGCGACCCCTCCACCGCCGCCGGGTCGGCGGGGTCGGCCCACACGGCGTCGGGCTTGTATGCGTCGCCGGCGGGCGGCGTGCCGAGGACCGTCAGGCTCGCCGGCCGCGACGAGGCGAGCGCGGCCGCGAGCGCGGCCATCCCGCCGAGCCCGTACCCGACGAGGTGGGCGTTCCGGACCCCTTCGGCGGCGCACACCGCGTCGACATCGCTCGCGAGGTCCTCGACCGCGTACGGTCCGGGGGGCGCGTCCGACCGGCCGACGCCGCGCGTCTCGGGCGTGATCACCGTGTGCGGTCCCGCGAGCGCGGCGTGCTGCCAGCCGAACTGCCACGCGCCGAGCCCGACGTCGCCGCAGAACACGACCGCCTCGTCGGGGTCGCCGGCGTCGGGCGCGTCGACCTCGTACCGGATCGAGACGCCGGCGTTGTTCGCGTGGGGCATGGTGGGACTCGCGGGGGAGATCAGGCCTCTTGGAGACTGCGGAGGACATCCGGCGCCGCCGCGAGCGCGTCGTCCAGCGCGTCGGCGCCCGGACCGCCGCCCTGCGCGAAGTCCGGCGGGCCGCCGCCCCCGCCGCCCACGCGGCCGGCGAGCTCGGAGACGACCTGCCCGGCGTTCACGTCGACGCCGTCGGGGACCCCGACGACGAAGCTCGCGGAGCCGTCCGCCCCGCTGCCGACGACCGCGACCTTCCCGTCGTCGACGTGGGCGTTCGCGGTCGCGCGCAGTTCGTCGGCGTCGCCGTCGAGCCGCTGGATCACCGCCGTGGCGCCGCCGAGGTCGACCTCCTCGACGTCGGCGCCGCCGGAGGCGCGCGCCGCCGCGAGATCCTCTTTCAGCGACTCGACCTCCTTGCCGCGGGCCTTCCACTCCTCGAAGAACCGCTCTGCCGTCTCGGGCACGTCGAGCGGGTCCACGTCGAGCGCGGCGGCCGCGTCGTACAGCGCGTCCTCCGTGCGCTGGGTCGACTCGATCGCCGCGCCGCCCGCGGCGAACACGATGCGCTCGACGCCGTCCTGGACGGGCTCCGTCTTCAGCACCTTCACGGCGCCGATCTCGCCGGTACGCTCGACGTGGGTGCCGGCGCAGGCCTGCACGTCGGCGTCGCCGACGTGGATCAGCCGGACGTTCGTTCCCGGCGGGACGCCGCCCTGATAGAGGTCGAACCCGTGCTCGGCCTCGGCCTCGTTGCGGTCGGGCCACTCCTGGCGCACCGGCACGTCGTCGCGGACGAGTTCGTTGGCGACGCGCTCGATGCGTTTGACCTGCTCGCGGGTGATCCGCTCGAAGTGGCGCACGTCGAGCCGCGAGGAGTCGATCCCCTTCTGCGCGCCGGCCTGCCGGACGTGATCGCCGAGCACCTCGCGGGCGGCGTGCCCGATCAGGTGGGTCGCCGTGTGGTGCGCGCGGAGCCGGTCGCGGCGGTCGCCGTCGACCTGCCCCGTGACGAACTCGCCCTTCCCGGGGTCGGCGTCCGTCCGGTGGAGCACGACGCCGTCGCGCTCCTGGACGTCGACCACGTCGACCGTCGTCTCGCCGACCGTGAGCTGGCCGCGGTCGGCGGGCTGGCCCCCGCCCTCCGGGTAGAACATCGTCTGGTCCAGGGCGACGTCGTACCCCTCCTCGCGCTCGAACACGTCGAGGACGACCGCCTCGAACTCGGTGCGGCCCTGGTCGTCGTAGAACAGCTTCTCCGTCTCGGGGAGGTCGCCGAGCCGGTCGTCGGCGTCGTCGCCGCCCTCGTCGGCGCCCGCCTCCTCGTGGCGGTCGGCGACGAGGGCGTAGAAGTCGTCCGGCACGTCGACGGTCGCGCCGCGCTCCGCGGCGATGTCGGCGACCATGTCCGGCTGGATCCCGTGGGAGTCGTACAGCTCCAACAGCGCCTCCGTGGGGATCGGCTCGCCGGTGCCGGCGTACTCGTCGGCGAGCGACTCCACCTTGCGGGAGCCGCGTTCGAGGGTCTGCCGGTACTTCCGCTCCTCGGTGCGGACGATCTCCCGGATCGTGTCCCGGTTCTCGTAGCCGAGCCGCTCGGCCTGCATGTCGACGAGCTCGTCGAGCGGGGCGTCGACGTCGACCTCGTCGACGAGCCGCTTCGTGCGCCGCAGCACCATCCGCGCGAGGTACCCGGTGCCGACGTTCGAGGGGACGATCCCGTCGCCGAACATGTACGCGAGCGTCCGCGAGTGGTCCGCGATCGCGTAGATCGATTCGAGCGGCTCGACCAGCTCGCGGAGCCGGTCGACGTCGACGTCGAGCCGGTCGGCGATCTCGCCGCGGGCGTCCTCCACGTCGTCGACGTCGTCGATGTCGAGCCGGCCGGAGAGCTTCGCGGCGCGGTGGACCAGTTCCTGCTCCTCCTCGGTGTGTTCGATCCCCGCGTTCTCCTTGAGGAAGTCGATCGCGTCGGGGTAGACGGCCTCGTACACCGTCGCCGTCCCCTGGCTCATCCACGTCCACCGTTCGAGCCCGTAGCCGGTGTCGACGATGTACGTGTCCATGAACGAGTACGTGTTCCCGTCCTTCATCTCGTAGTCGCCGTCCGGGTCCCGCTCCATGCACATGAAGACGAGCGTCGCCAGCTCGGCGCCCTTGTAGATGACCTCGATCGCCGGCCCGGCGTTGCCGCCGCCGACCCACGGGTCCTCGATGTAGGTGATCTCCTCGAGGTCGGCGCCGAGGCTCTCGAACAGCTCGTCGCAGTACTCGACGGTCTCGTCCTTCCAGTACACCTCGCCGTGGTAGGCGTACTCGTCCTCGTCGACCTCCTCGCGCGTGTTGAACGCGTGGTGGGCCATCATCTCGAAGGCCATGGTGTGCCGGCCCGTCTTCCCGACGTTGTCGATGTCCTGCATCCGGATGCACGGCTGCGAGATGGTGAGGGGGTTCGCCGGCGGCGGGGTCCGGCCAGACGTGACGAGCGGCTGGAAGTCGTAGATCGACGCCTGGGTTAAGAGTACGTCGTCCCGCCAGCGGTTCGCCGCGACCGGGTACGGGTCGATCCGCTCGTGATCATGCTCCTCGAAGAACGAGAGGAACGCCTCCCGCATCTCCGACAGCGAGTGCGGCTCCGGGAAGCCGGGGTCGTCGATGAAGCTGTAATCCTCACAGGGCGGCTCGCCGCAGAGCTCGCGGTCGCCGTCTCGGGTCCAGAAGTGCGCGCCACAGGAGGGACACTCCTTCCGCACGAACCCCTCCTCCTCGAAGTAATCGAGACGGTACTCCGCTTCGAGATCGCTCATTAGGAAAACGTGACCCGTGTTCGTCCAAAAGGGTTCCGGGGTGGGTCCGCGGCGAACTCGCCGGGATGAGGGCGCCGCTGAGCGACGCGATCGCGCCTCCGCCGCGAGGTGCGCGCGGGGACCGGAGACCGGGCGACGCGAGACGGTCGACCCGCCGTGGAGACGTCCCGCGGAACGCTCCGTGAAAGGAAAATTTATGCTCACGGCAAGCGGTAGTGAAGTGCATAGTGGAAACCATACAGAGCGGGGATCCCGTCGTCGTCTTCCTCGCCGCAGACCCGCGCGACGCCGCGGCCCTCCCCGATGACGTGACGCGTCGAACCGTCGACCCCGCCGACGCCAACGAGGACGCGTTCGTCGACGCCGCCCTCGCGATCGTCCGCGACGCCGACGGGCTCGACTGCGCCCGCGAACGCGGGGGATCGATACCGATCGTCGCCGCCGTCGACGACCCGACGAGCGACCTGGCCACGGCCCCCGGCGTCGCCGCCGTCGCGACCTCAGCCGAGGATGTATCGGCGACCGTCCGGTGGATCGTCGCCCGCGACGCGACGGTCGGGGCGCCCTCCGCCGCCGGGACGCCGTCGCGGATCGAGCGGCTCAACGCCGGCGCGACGCGGCTCGCGTCGGTCCGGTCGACCGAGGGAGCCCACCGAGCGGTCATCGCAGTCGCGGACGAGGTGTTCCCGACTCACCGCTGCGTCGTCGGCGTGCGCGACGGGGAGTGGGTCGAGCCGGTCGCGGCCTCGGCCGACGTGCCGGTCGAGGACTGCAACCGCGTCCGTGTGGGGACCGGGTCCGCCGGGAGCGTCGTGGAGACCGGCGAGCCGGTCGTCGAACCGAACCCGAACGGGGAGAGCCCGTACGACACGCTGCTCAGCCTGCCGGTCGGCGACGACACGGTCTTCGGGCTCGTAACGGCCGACTCGGACGGGTTCGACGACGCCGACCGTCGGCTCGCCGGCCTGCTCGCCTCGCACTTCGAGGAGACGCTCGACCGGATCCGCGTCGACGAGGCGCTCAGGACCGAGCGCGACCGCCTGCTCGCTCTGTTCTCGAACGTCCCCGACCCCGCGGTCGCGTACGACTACGCCGACGATAGGCCGATCGTCCACCGGGTCAACGACGCCTTCGAGGAGACGTTCGGCTACGACGAGGCGACGGTCGTCGGCGAGTGCGTCGACGACTACATCGTCCCCGATGAGGAGGCGGCGATCGAGGGGGCCGCGGAACTCAACGAGCGGCTGCAGCGCGGCGAGAACGTCCGGCGAGAGGTGGCCCGCAAGACGGTCGACGGGATCCGACACTTCATCCTCCACGTCATCCCGATCCGGCTCAACGAGGAGAACGTCTCCGGGTACGCGATCTACACCGACGTCACGGAGCGGCGCGAGCGCGAGACGACGCTCCGGCGGCAGAACGAGCGGCTCGACGAGTTCGCGAGCATCGTCTCGCACGACCTCCGGAACCCGCTCTCCGTCGCGCAGGGGTACGTCGACCTCGCGAGCGACACCGGCGACCCGGCGCACGTGGCGAAGGCGAGCGAGGCGCTGGAGCGGATGGACGAGCTCGTCGGCGACCTCCTCTCGCTCGCGCGGCAGGGCCGATCCGTCGGCGAGACGGAGCGGGTCTCGATCGGGGCGCTCGCGAGGGACGCCTGGGAGGGCGTCGACACGGGCGGGGCCGAGCTGGTGGTCGAGGGCGACGTGACTCTCGACGCGGACCCGGCCCGGACCCGCGAGCTGCTGGAGAACGTCTTCCGCAATAGCGTGGAGCACGGCCGCGACTCGACCAACGACCTCACCGTCCGCGTCGGCGAGACCTCGTTCCGCTCCGACGGGGGCGAGGGAACCGGCTTCTTCGTCGAGGACGACGGCCGAGGGCTCCCGGAGGAGGCGGACCGCGTCTTCGAGAGCGGCTTCACGACGGACGACGAGGGGACCGGGCTCGGCCTCGCGATCGGCCAGCGCATCGCCGAGGCCCACGGCTGGGAGGCGCGCGCGCTCACCGGCGAGTCGGGCGGGGCCCGGTTCGAGTTCCGGACCTCGTGAGCGCGGGTCCGAAACGACCTTAGGCCGCGCGCTCGCCTCTCCGGTATGGTCGAGAACGTCGTCTATCCCGCGTACTTCGACGCCGAGCGGTCGCGCTCGGAGGGCCGTCGCGTCCCGACGGACCTCGCGGTCCCCGAGCCCACCGTCGACGAGATCGCCAAGGCGGTCCAGCAGGTCGGCTACGACGCGGTGATCGAGCGCGACAAGACGTACTCCCGCGAGTTCGAGCCGCGGGGCGCGGTCGTCGTGCGAGGAACCGAAGACACCGCCAAAAACGACCTCGTGCAGGCGGTCGCCGCCTACCTCGGGGTCATCCGCGAGTGACGATGCGTCGCGTCGGCACCGTCGTCCGCACCGCCGGCGGGCTCGCGATCGCGCGCGGCGACCGAGACGATGAACCGCCGCGGATCGGGTCCGCCGTCGTCGACGAGTCGCTCTCGACCGTGGGCCGCGTCGTCGACGTGTTCGGCCCCGTCGACCGACCGTACGTGGCGGTCACGCCGAACGACGGCGACGGGCTCGCGGCGCTCTTCGGCGGGAAGCTGTACGCGCGCTGACTCAGTCCCCGGCCGACGCCTCTCCGTCTCCCGGCGTCGGTCCGCCGTTCTCCGTCGACGCGCCCCCGCCCTCCGGCGCCGCGTCCTCGTTCTCGGTCGGTGCGTCTCCGCTCTCCGCCACGTCTCTGTTCTCGTCCGTCGCGTCCTCGCCCTTCTCCGGCGTATCCTCGCCTTCAGTCGGCGTCTCCCCGGCCTCGACCGCCGGGTCTTCGGCCGACGCCTCGCCGTCCTCGGCCGATACCTCCTCGTCCACGGCCGGCGCCTCTCCGTCGACGATATCGAAGTCCGCCAGCGTCTTCGTCGAGCGGACGAGCCGCTCGGCGACGACCAGTTTCTCCGTGCGGTCCAACCGCTCCCAGTCGAGTTCCGCCGGCGGCGACTCCTCGAACGCGCGGAACTGTTGGAACACCGCGTCGTTGACGAACCGCTCGAACGAGTCGCAGCTCGGACACGTCACCGAGAGGTGCGGCACGTCGAACTCCCGGCTCACGGTGTGCTCCAGACAGTTCAGACAGCGGTACGTCCGATTCCTACTCATACGCGAACGACGCGCCGGACGCGGGAATACCTGCGGGTACCGGACGCGCGATCGGAGCGGGACGAAAGGGGGAGACCAGGGACCGCGAGGCCTAGAACAGCGCCGACGCGGCCGCCTCCGCGGTCTCGATGACCGGCCCGAAGCCGGGGAGGAGCAGCACCGTCGCGACCGCCGCGAAGACCACCGCGGCGTACAGCGCCGTCGGCCGCACGTCGATCGCGTCCAACGCGGTCGACGACGCGGGGTCGTCGAGCCACAGCGCCTTCACGACCCGGCTGTAGTAGTACAGCGAGATCACGCTGTTGACGGCGCCGACGGCCGCCAGCCACAGGAAGCCGTTGTCGATGGCACCCATGAACAGGAAGTACTTCGAGAAGAACCCGGCGAACGGCGGGAGGCCGGCCAGCGAGAACATGAACACGGCCATCGCCGCCGAGGCGACGGGCGCGCGCTCGGCCAGCCCGGCGTAGTCCTCGAAGGTCCGGCCGACGCCCCACCGCTCCGCCATCGCGACGAAGAGGAACGCGCCGGTGTTCATGAAGCCGTAGACGAGCAGGTGCGCCATCGCGGCGCCCATCACCGCGCCGTTACCGCTCCCGTCCGCCGAGAGCGCCGCGACGCCGATGAGCGCGTAGCCGGCGTGGCCGATCGAGGAGTACGCGAGCATCCGCTTGACCTCCTCCTGGACGGCCGCCGCGAAGTTCCCGAGCGTCATCGTCACGGCCGCGAGGACGCCGAAGGCGAGCACCCAGTTGATGTCGGCCGACAGCGACGCGCCGACCGGGAACGCCTCGGTGAACACCCGGAACGCGACCACGAAGCCGGCCGCCTTCGACGCCGACGAGAGGAACGCGCTCACGGGCGCGGGCGCGCCCTCGTACGCCTCCGGGGCCCAGAAGTGGAACGGGACGGAGGCGGTCTTGAACGCGACGCCGCCGAGGATCATCACGACACCGAGGCCGGCGATCCCGCTGCGGCTACCGATCCCGTCGGTGTCCGAGGCGATGTCGCCGAGGACGCCGGCGACATCGCCGAGCATCAGCGATCCGGTGGCCGCGTACACCAGCGAGATGCCGAACAGGAAGATCGCCGAGGAGAGCGCCCCGACGAGGAAGTACTTCAGCCCCGCTTCGACGCTCCCGCGGTTCTGCTTGAGGAACGCGACGAGCACGTACGACGGCAGCGACACCATCTCCAGGGCGACGAACACGACCGCGAGCGAGTTCGCGACCGCGAGCAGCGACATGCCCGTCGCCGCGAACAGCGTCAGCGAGTAGAACGTCGCCGGGTTCGGGTGGTCGTGGAAGTAGTCGTGCGCCGCCACGACGACGAGCGACGTCACGGACGCGAAGATGGCGGTGAAGAACAGCCCCAGCGTGTCCACCTTGATCGCGTCGGCGAACAGCAGGATCGCGCCGCCGGTGTCGCCGCTCCCGGTCCCTGAGGCGACGAACCAGACCGTCGCGGCCAGCGAGGACAGCGCGCCGAGCGCGCTCACGACCGCCACCGAGGTGTTCGACCGGGTGTCGGGGCTGACCGTGTCGACGAGCAGCAGCGCGAGGCCGGTGAACGCGAGCAGCAGCACGGGCAGCAGCGCCGTCACCTGCGGGAGCGCGTTAACCATCGACGCTCACCCCCTCGACCACGGGAACGGCCGCATCGCGGATCATCTCGAAGAAGATGTCCGGCGCGACGCCGAGCACGATGATCGCCACGAGCAGCACCGCGAGCGGGGCGACGTCGTGGAACGGCGCGGGCCCGATCTCGTAGTCGGTCGCGAGCTCGAACGGCCCGAACAGCGTGCTCTGCATCGCCGACAGCAGGTAGCCGGCGACGATCACGATACCGAACATCGCGAGCGCCGTGAACAGCGGGGCGTACGGGAGCGCCGGCGCCGAAAAGGAGCCCACGAAGATGAAGAACTCGCCCGCGAAGCCGGCCATCAGGGGCAGCCCCATGTAGCCGAACGCGCCGGCGACGAGGATGCCGACCGTGACCGGCATCCGGTCGGCCATGCCCGCCATGTCGCCGACCATCCGCGTGTGGGTCGCGTTGTAGACGACGCCGACCGCCATGAACATCAGCCCCGAGATGAGGCCGTGCGCGACCATCTGGAACGTCGCGCCGCCGACGCCGTACTCGGTGAACACGACGAGCCCGAGGATGACGTACCCCATCGACGAGACGGAGGAGTAGGCGACGATGCGCTTGAGGTCCTTCTGCGCCAAGGCCAGCATCGCGCCGTAGATGACGCTGACGACGGCGATGGCCGCGATCGGGATCGCGAGCGCGGACGCCTGATCGGGGAGCATCGTGAAGTTGAACCGGAGCAGCGCGTACGTCCCCATCTTCAGGAGGACGCCCGCCAGGAGCACCGACACGGGCGTCGGCGCCTCGACGTGGGCGTCAGGCAGCCACGTGTGGAACGGGACGATCGGGACCTTCACCGCGAACCCGAGGAACATCGCGAGGAACGCGACCGTCGCGATCGTCCCGGGCGCGATACCGAACCACGTCCCGAGGCCGCCGCCCGCGATCGCCTGCGTGATCTCCGGGAGCGCGAACGAGCTCACGGAGTCGCCGAGCGCGAACGTCAGCGACATGAAGCCGATGAACATCAGCAGCGACGCCGCGTTCGTGTAGACGAAGAACTTGATCGCGGCGTACTTCCGCCGGGGACCGCCCCAGATCCCGATGAGGAAGTACATCGGGACGAGGACGGCCTCCCAGAAGACGAACCAGAGGAAGAAGTCAAGCGCCGTGAACACGCCGAGGAGGTTCGCCTCCATGAACAGCATGAGCCCGTAGAACTGGCTCTGGCGGGAGTCGATAGGCGTCCACGCGCTCAGGATCGCCAGCGGGACGAGGAACGTCGTCAGCACGACGAGCGGGAGGCTGATGCCGTCCAGTCCGACGAACCACGAGACCGAGCGGCCGCCGACTTCGAGCCACTCTATCTGCGTCTGATACGCGATGTCACCGCCCGTGAGGGCGTTACCCGAGCCGTCGAAGCCCGACCAGAGGTACAGCGATCCGAGGAACGGGATCAGGCTCAGGGCGAACGCGAGCCGGCCCGCCCACTCGTTCGGGGAGAGGAGGACGACGAGCGCGCTCGCGAACGCGACCGCGATGAGCGCTTCGAGTATCACAGGAACCACCCCCCGGAGACGCCGAGGACGAGAATCAGTGCGACCAGCCCCAGCGTGAGCAGCGCGGCGTACTGCGAGACCACGCCGTTCTGGATCTGCCGGATCCGGTCACCGCCGATGAGACTCACCGAGGAGACGCCGTTGACGACGCCGTCGATGATCCCTTGGTCGAAGGTGTCGGCGCCGCCGGCGACGTCCTCGGTGCGATACGCGAGCCATACCTGCAGTTCGTCGAGGTA
>NZ_CVRT01000036.1 GCF_001261915.1 Halorubrum sp. SD626R | reverse complement strand
CGCTTCGGCGAGGTCTGGTCCTCGATGTGGACGGCGGCGACGCCGGCCTTCTCGTACTCGCGGACCGCGCGGCGGACGTTGTGGACGCCGCCGTAGCCGGTGTCGCAGTCGGCGACCACCGGGAGGGTCGTCGCCTCGACCATGCGCTTGGCGTTCTCGACCATCTCCGTCATCGTGACCATCTCTAAGTCGGGGAAGCCGAACTGGCCGAGCACGGTCGAGTAGCCGCTCATGTAGGCGGCGTCGACGCCCGCCATCTCCGCCAGCCGAGCGTCGAGCGCGTGGTAGATCCCGGGCGCGAACGTGTACTCCTGCTCGTCGAACAGTTCGCGGAGCTTCCGGCCGGCCGGGTTGTCGATGTCCCTCTCGAAGACGTCGTCGTCGAGTTCGTTGGGATGCATGGGTGTCACTCCGCGGTGTCGGCGGCGGGGAGTCGATCGGTCGCGTCGGGCGTGAACGTCGTCGGGTCCGGGCGCGGCCCGTCGCCGGTCCCGGCCATCGGGACGGCGCTCATCGCGACCCCCCGTCGGTCCGCGCGCGGCGCGTCGGACGCAGGTCCGGGACGAGCGGGGCCTCCCGCTCCGCGTCGGTCGGCGGGCTCGGGCGGTCGGGCGTGTCGAGCGGCTCGGCGGTCGCGTCGGTCCCGGCGATCGCGTCGGTCTCGTCGGTGGCGGACCCGTCTGTCGCGCCGGGCCGCGTCCGCGGGACGAGCGGCGCGCCCGCCTCCTCGGTGATCGGCGTGCGGCCGGGGATCTGCGGAGAAGTGTCGGCGGTCGTCCGCTGGTCTGTCGCTCGGGTCGTCTCGGGCGTCGCGGTGTCGTCAGGTGTCGTCATCGGGTCGTGTGGGCGGTTGCGGCGGTCGTCTGGTGGTCGATCGGTCGGCGCGTCGCGCTGGCGGGTGTCCGCGTACAGGTACTGACATTGCACTCGGTGAGTTCGGGGCACTGGTAATAAACATAATGGTTGATAATGATAATATTCGTTAATCTGTTTTACGGCTTTAAATGATGCGTGGTACCACTCACCATAGTCAACGGCGCGGGCCGAGCGACCGGCGCGCACCGGGAGGGCCGGACCGATCCATACTAACCGGTTCCGGCGCGTTTACCCGCCCGTGAACGAGCGCGACGCGCTTCGCCAACTCGCCGCCGACCTCCCGCACGCGGGCGACGACGCGGCCGTCGTCGGCGACACCGTCATCACGACCGATATGCTCCACGAGCGCACCGACTTCCCGCCGGGGACGAACAGGTACACCGCCGGGTGGCGCGCGGTCGGCGCGTCGCTCTCCGACGTGGCCGCGATGGGGGCGCGCGCGACCGCGGCGGTCGCCGTCTACGCCGACGCCGAGTTCGACCCCGACCGCCTCGACCGGTTCGTCGCCGGCGCGGTCGACGTCTGCGAGGCGGTCGGCGCCGAGTACGTCGGCGGCGACCTCGACTCCCACGAGGAGTTCACGACCGCCTCGACCGCGATCGGCGACGTGACCGACGCCGGCCCGGTGACGCGCTCGGGCGCGACCCCGGGCGACGCGCTCTGCGTCACCGGCGAGTGGGGGCGGTCGGCGGCCGCGCTCCGACTGTTCGAGCGCGGCGACGAGGCACCGGTGGAACGCGCCAACGACCTGTTCCGGTTCGTCCCCCGCGTCGCCGACGGGGTCGCGCTCGCCGACCGCGCCGCGGCGATGATGGACTCCTCGGACGGGCTCGCGCGGTCGCTCCACCAGCTCGCGGAGGCGAGCGAGGTCGGCTTCGCGCTCGACCCCGACCGCCTCCCCGTCCACCCCGCGGTCGACGGCGTCGCGGAGGGACCGACGGACCGGTTCGAGCTCGCGGCGCACTTCGGCGAGGACTTCGAGCTCGTCTGTGCGGTGCCCGAGGCCGACCTCGACGACGCCCGCGAGGCCTGTCCCGGCGGGCTCGCGCGCGTCGGCACCGTCGTCGACGCCGCGGACGGGGTGACCGCCGACGGCGACCCCCTCGCCGACCGCGGTTACACGCACGGGTGAGGCTCGTGGCGGCCGAACCGCCGACCCTTATGCGCGGGGTCCCGTCCGCCCTCACATGGCGACCGAGACGGAGCGGATGCTGGCGGGAGAACTCTACGACCCCAGTGACCCGACGCTCGCCGCGGACCGCGCCCGGGCCCGCGACATCGCCCGGCGGTACGACGCGACGAGCGAGGCCGAGCGGGACCGGCGCGAGCGACTCCTCCGCGAGCTGTTCGACGCCGTCGGCGAGGACGCGACCGTCCAGCCGCCCGTGCGCTGCGACTACGGCTACAACGTCGCCGTCGGCGGCGACTTCTTCGCGAACTACGGCTGCGTCTTCCTCGATTCGAACCCGATCGAGTTCGGGGACCGCTGCCTGCTCGGCCCGGGCGTCCACGTCTATACCCCGACACACCCGCTCGACCCGGACGAGCGCGCGACCGGCCGCGAGCGCGCGGAGCCGGTGACCGTCGGCGACGACGTGTGGATCGGCGGGCGCGCCGTGCTCAACCCCGGCGTGACCGTGGGCGACGGCGCGGTGATCGCCTCGGGCGCGGTGGTGACGAGGAACGTGCCGGCGCGGACCGTGGTCGGCGGGAACCCGGCGCGAGTGATCCGGGAGATCGAGTAGCGACTCCGGGCGGGACCCGTTCGTTCAGACGCATGGGGTTCTGAAACGGCCGATCACCGAAGAGCGCGTCTCCCTCAAGCGATGCCGACGACTTCGAACCGCGCGCCGCCGGATTCGCCGTCCGTGGCGGTGATCTCCCAGCCGTGCGCCTCCGCGATATCCGCGACGATCGCGAGCCCGAACCCCGTCCCGGCGTCGGTCGTCGAGTATCCGCTCTCGAAGATCTCCTCGCGGCCGTCCTCGGGAAGCCCCGGCCCGTCGTCCTCGACGTAGAACCCGTGTTCGAGCGCCCCGACGGTAACCGTCACGCCCGTCCCGCCGTGTTCGACGGCGTTCCGGAACAGGTTCTCGAACAGCTGTTGCAGCCGCGATGCGTCCGCCGGCACCGTCTCACGGGCCGTGATCTCCAGCGTGGCGTCGGTCGTCTCGACGGATTCCCACGCCAGCTCCACGAGCTCCTCGAGTGCGACCAACTCCACGTCGTCGATCGACTCGCCGGCCTTCGACAGCGTCAGCAGGTCGTCGACGAGCGTCTCCATCCGCTCGAGGGCGTCGAAACAGCGGGCGAACTCCGCCGGATCGCCGGTTTCTTTCGCGAGTTCGAGCCCCCCCGACAGAATGGCCAACGGATTCCGGAGGTCGTGGCTGATGATGCCGGCGAACTCCTCGAGTCGCTCGTTCTGTCGCTGGAGCTCCTCGGTCACCTGTTGCCGCTGGAGTTCGTAGCTGACCCACCGGCTCATCAGATCGACGAGCGTCACCTCCCAGTCGGCGAACTGCTCGGCACGCGTCTCCCGCCCGTAGAAGCAGAACGTCCCGTAGACACCGTCGTTGTCGTACACCGGCGCGCCGAGATAGCAGGAGATGCCCCAGTCGGTGTAACCGGTGCGGTCGGTCTCGTCCGGCGCGTCCCGCGCGACGTTCCCCCACGCGATCGTCTCCCGCTGAGCCGCCACGAGTTCACAGTTCGTCGCCTCGAGCGGCACGACGTCGCCCGGCTCGATGCTGTCGTCGTCCGCGGCGACGACCTCGAACCGATAGTCGTCACCGCTGATCTTCGAGAGCGATCCGTACTCCGTCCCGAACTCGGTACGCCCGAGCGCGAGCAGTCGTTGGACTTGCTCGGTGAACGTGCTGTCGCGGTCGGCAGTGATCGTGTAGAGGTCTTTCAGCACCTGTTCGCGGCGTTCGAGCTGTTCGCGATACTGCCGTTCCTCGGTGATTTCACGGAAATAGATAGACAGTCCGGTGGCGTCGGGAAACACGCGGACGTCGAACCACTCCGCTAAGGGCGGAAAGTACTCCTCGAAGGAGACCGGTTCGCCGGTCTCCATCGCCCGGTGGTACCCCTCGTAGAACGTGGTGTCGACGGCGTCGGGGATCTCCTCCCACAGGTGGAGCCCCTCGAACGTCGTTGTCTCGCGGTCGAGCCCCATCGCGTTGGCGAGCAGCTGTTCGCCCTTCTCGTTGGCGTAGGTGATCCGCCAGTCGGTATCGACCGAAAAGAAGCCGTCACGCATCCGGTTGAGGATCGCTCGGCGCTCCCGTTCGGCCTGTTTGCGCTCGGTGAGATCACGACCGATGCCGGCAAACGCGTGGGTGCTGTCTTCGGGGAGTCGAGTCGCCCTGAACTCGTAGGGGATGCGGTCGCCGTCCGCGGTCACCAGCTCCGCCTCGACGACCGTGTCACCGGTCTCGAACAGCTCTCCGATCGCTTCGGTGACGAGGTCGCTATCCGGTTGATCGAAGAAGTCGGTCGGCGTCATCGTCCCGGCTTCCGCCTCGGTGTAGCCGGTGATCTCGGCGGCCGCCCGGTTCCAGAGTTCGATATAGCCCTCGTCGTTAATCGCGAAGAAGATGTCGTCGAGGGCGTCGAGTAACGCCGGCGGGGGAGATGACATTACGGCACTCACTTACCCTCTGTGGGACCGAGGAGCCACATAAGCTTGCGGGGGTCGACGTCTGCGGCTTTCCGGAACGCGGTCGGCGCGGTGAAATTAGAAGCGGAGTGGCATACCGCGACAGTCGCGAGCTCCTGTTGTCGACCGCAGCCGCGGAGGAGGAGCGCGCCGGTGTCAGTGTGTTCGACGAAGCCGAGTCGAGCTATTCGAGCGCCTCGGCGAGGACGGGGGCGACGCTGACGACGCTGCAGCCGCGCTCGACGGTGTCGCTGCCGACGATGCGGTCGACGCCGGCGCCCCGGAGCTTCGTCACGGCGTTGGCGGCGAGCACCGGGTGGACGCAGGTCGCGAGCACCCGCGCCGCGCCGCGGTCGTTCAGCACGCCGACGGACTCGCTCATCGTCGAGCCGGTGGCGACGATGTCGTCGACGACGACCACGTCTCGACCCGACACGGCGGCGTCCGACGGCGACACGGCGACGGCGCCCGTCTCGCGGTCGCGGTGCTTCTCGAAGTAGTCCGTCTCGCCCGCGCCGTACGCGTCCCGGACCGTCTCTGCGATGCCGACCGCGCCCGCGTCGGGCGCGAGGAACAGCGGCTCCGCGAGGCCGGCCGGGAGGGGGTCGGCGAGGACGCTCGCGGCGTCGACGGTCTCGACGGGCACGTCGTAGAAGCCGGCGACGCCCGGCTCGTGGGGGTTGACGAGGACGACGCGGTCGGTCCCGGTGGAGATGGCCCGCGCCATCGCCCGCGCCGAGACGGGCTGGCCCTCCCCGAACGACTCGTCCTGTCGGGCGTACCCCATGTAGGGAATCACGGTCGTCACGCGCTCGGCGCCGGCCTCGCGGACGGCGTCCTGTAGCTGGAGCAGTTCGACCCACGCCTCGTCGGAGTCGGTCGCGGCGACGATCACGGCCTCGTCGGCGTCGAAGTCGGGCACCGCCGCGAGCGTCTCGCCGTCCGGAAACCGGTCGTACGTCGGGGTCGCCAGCGGTCGGCCCGTCTCCTCGGCGACCGCGGCCGCGAGCAGCTGTGAGCTGGATCCGGGAACGATCATGGGCGTCCGTTTCCCTGACACCGGTAAACCAGTTTCCTTACTCGGGCGGGGTCGGTCCGGTCGCCGAACCGGGTTCACCGAGCCCCACGCGAGCGCGTGACGCACCGCGGCCACAGGGGCGGATATTTACGCGAGCGGCGGATACGACGCCGTAATGACCGAAACAGGAGACCGAGTCGGCCTCGCCTGCCCGTCGTGTTCGCCGGGCGAGGAGACCGTCCACGAAGTGTTACGCCCCGGCGGGCAGGCGACCGTTCGCTGTACCGACTGCGACCACACGTACAAGACCGAGATCCCGGAGGAAGAGACCGTCGAGCTGAAGATCGTCGTCTCGCAGGACGGCGACTCGTTCACGACCCGCATGGACGTGCCCGCAGATACATACGTCGCGACCGGCGAGGAGTTCGTCGTCGACACCCCCGACGCGCTCATGCAGGTCCGGGTGACCGGGATCGAGGTCGGCCCGGAACGGCGCGTCGAGGAGGCCGACGTCGAGGACGTCGCGACGCTGTGGACCCGCGCGGTCGACAACGTCTCCGTGCCGGTGACGCTGCACCCGAAGGACGGGAACGCCGACGAGACGCGCTCGGTCCGGGTGAACGTCCCCGGCGACTACGAGTTCACCGTGGGCGAGACCGTCGAGTTCGGCGACGAGGAGTTCGCCGTCGAAGGGGTCCAGATCCGCGAGGACGCCCCCGAGTACCGCCACGAGAAGCTGGACCACGAGGGCGACTTCGCCTACGCGAAGGACTGCAAGCGGGTGTACGGCCGCGACGAGAGCATGACGGCCTGGTCGGCCTGGTAACCGTACGGATTCGGAGTGCAGCGGTCGCTCTCGGGGACGAGGCGTCGGAAAAAACGGTGGGACCGATGGGGGTGACCCACATCGAACACCGTCTGTGACTGCGACCGCGGGTGGTCGGCGCGGCGTTAGATGACGCGGTTCTGCAGGTAGTCGAGGTGTTTCGCGTTGTAGACGATCTTGACCTCGTCGGTCGCCGGGCTGCCGATGCAGGTCAGGCGGACGTTCTTCTCTTCGACCTCCTCGTCGGAGAGGATCTGTTGCATGTCCATCTCGATGTCGCC
>NZ_CVRT01000035.1 GCF_001261915.1 Halorubrum sp. SD626R | reverse complement strand
CGGGCCAGCGGCTGATGTTCAACTACTTCCGGCTCGGCGGCGTCGTCTGGGACCTGCCGGAGCCGCGCGAGGAGTTCTTCTCGAAGACGCGCGATTTCCTCGACCAGCTTCCGGAGTCCGTCGAGGAGTACCACAACCTCGTCACCTCCAACGAGATCTTCCAGATGCGGACGATCGACACGGGCATCCTCCCGCCGGACGTCGCGAAGAACTACGGCGCGACCGGTCCGGTCGCTCGCGGGTCCGGGGTCGACTACGACCTCCGGCGGGACGACCCGTACGGCTACTACGACGAGCTCGACTGGGACGTCGTCACCGAGGACGGCTGCGACAACTTCAGCCGCCTGCTCGTCCGGATGCGCGAGGTCGAGGAGTCGGCGAAGATCATCGAGCAGTGCGTGGACCTGCTCGAAGACTGGCCGGAAGACGAGCGGACGATTCAGGCGAACGTGCCGCGCACGCTGCGTCCCGACGACGACACCGAGATCTACCGCGCCGTTGAGGGCGCGAAGGGCGAACTCGGGATCTACATCCGCTCCGACGGCACCGACAAGCCCGCCCGCTTCAAGATTCGGTCGCCGTGCTTCTCGAACCTCCAGACGCTGCCCGAGATGGCTAACGGGGAGTACATCCCCGACGTCATCGCGGCGCTCGGGAGCCTCGACATCGTGCTCGGGGAGGTGGACCGCTGATGGGGACGGCGCCCGCACAGCTGTTCCCCGAGTTCCTCGTCGACACGTTCGGGCTGCCGGGCGTGCTCGGCGAGGTCGTCGCGGCCCTGATCGCCGCCGCCGTCGTCGGGAACATCGTTCTCGCGTTCACCGGCGTCGCCGGCCCGTGGGCGAAACGGAAGATCACGGCGGCGTTCACCGACCGGATCGCGGTCAACCGGATCGGTCCGTTCGGGCTCCTGATCATCCCGGCGTCCGCCGTTCAGCTGCTCGCGAAGGAGCTGATCGTCCCCGAGGGCGTCGACCGCCCGTCGTGGGACATCGCGCCGGTCATCCTGCCGGCGTCGGCGCTGCTCGGCTTCTCGGTGATCCCGATGGGCCGCCTCGGCCCGATCAACTTCCACCTCGCCGACCCGGAGGTCGGGTTCGCGCTGGTGTTCGCGTTCGCCTCCATCGCCTCGGTCTCGCTGGTGATGGCCGGCTACGCGTCGAACAACAAGTACTCGCTGCTCGGCGGGCTGCGCGCGGTCGCGCAGAACCTCGCGTACGAGATCCCGCTCATCGTCACGGCGATGTCCGTCGTGATCTTCGCGGGCACCCTCCAGATGAGCGGCATCGTCGGCGCGCAGACGACGACGCTGGTGACGATCGCCGGGATCGACATCCCGGCGTGGTACGCCTTCGTGAACCCGTTCGCGTTCGTCCTGTTCCTCACGGCGAACCTGGCGGAGATCGGGCGGAACCCGTTCGACATCCCGGAGGCGCCGACGGAGATCGTCGCCGGCTACCAGACGGAGTACTCCTCCGCGTACTTCGTCCTCTTCTACCTCGGCGAGTTCGTGCACATCTTCCTCGGCGGCGCGATCCTCGCCGTGACGTTCCTCGGCGGGGCCTCCGGGCCGGGCCCGGAGAGCATCGGCTTCATCTGGTTCGTGGTGAAGATCTGGGGCTTCTTCCTGTTCACGCAGTGGGCCCGCTCCGCGCTGCCGCGCGTCCGCATCGACCAGCTGATCGAGATCGGCTGGAAGGGAATGCTGGTGCTGTCGTTCGCGAACCTGGTGCTCACGGCCGTAATCGTGGGGGTGATCGCGTAACATGATCGGACTCATGAAATCCATGGCGACGACGATGAAACACGCGCTGGACGGGTCGACGTTCACGGTGGAATACCCGGAGGACGCGCCCGAGGTGAGCCCGCGGTTCCGCGGGATCCACAAGTTCAGCCAGGAGCGGTGCATCTGGTGCCGCCAGTGCGAGAACGTCTGTCCGAACGACACGATCCAGATCGTACAGGACGACCAGCGCAACGGGGAGCAGTACAACCTCCACATCGGGCAGTGCATCTACTGCCGGCTCTGCGAGGAGGTCTGCCCCGTCGACGCCATCCTGCTGACACAGAACTTCGAGTTCACCGCGGACACGAAGGACGACTTCGTGTTCAACAAAGAACAGCTCAAGAACGTCCCGTGGTACAAGGGAATCGACCCGCTGGAGTCCCGCAACCCCGATCGCGGCGCGTGGATCGGGGAGGGCGACGGCGAGGTCGACTACCAGTAGCGGGCGCGTCTCGAAATCTTCAAAGGGGTTCTCATAGGAGACAAACACAATGGTTTATGCTACCATCGCGTTCGGGCTGTTCGCCGCGGTCACGCTGGCGTTCGCCCTCGGGGTCGTCCTGGCGCGCGACGTGTTCCACGCCGCGCTGCTTCTGGGCGGAGCCCTCACGAGCGTCGCGGTACATTACGTGATGCTCCAGGCGGAGTTTATCGCCGCCATGCAGATCCTCGTCTACGTGGGCGGGGTTCTGATCTTAGTCACGTTCGGCGTGATGCTCACGCGATCGGAGACGGAAACGGAGGTGAATAGCGCATGAGCGACGGAGATTCCCGGCGGGGCGGGCGCATCGTCCCCGCCGCGGCGGTCGGGCTCCTCTTCGGCGCGATGGCCTTGACGGCGCTGTCGGCCGACTTCGCGGCGGAGGGGGCCGGCTTCCCGACCGACGCGTCGGTCGTCCACAACATCGGGTACGCCCTGTTCAACCTCGGCGCGTACGACGTCGCGACGATTCCCTCCGAGGGGTTCCTCGCCGCGTTCCTGATCGCCGCCGTGGCGCTCGACGTCGCCGTCGACGGCGCGGTGTACCTGGCGAAACGCGAGGAGGGCGGCTCGATCATCGCCGCCGTGGGGCAGGCGTTCACCGACGGCGGGCGCGAGGGGGGTGAGCGGTAATGACCGCCGTCGCCTCCTCGATCCCGCCGGAGTGGTACCTGCTGCTCGCGGCCGCCGTCTTCTGTGTCGGGCTGTTCGGCGTGCTCACGCGGCGCGACGCGCTGTACTTCCTGATGAGCGTCGAGCTCATGATGAACGCGGCGAACATCAACTTCGTCGCGTTCGCGCTGTACTACGGCGACCTCACGGGGCAGGTGTTCGCGCTGTTCGTCATCGCGCTCGCGGCCGCGGAGGTCGCGATCGGGATCGGCATCATCCTCGTGCTGTACCGCAACTTCGGCGTCACCGACGTGACCGTTCCGACGGAGATGAGGTGGTAACATGATAGACGTGTTCTCATACGTTCCGGCGATCGTCCTCCTCCCGTTCTTCTCGTTCCTGATCGCGCTCGGCGCGGGCAAGTACCTCCCCAAGGGAGGCGCCTTCGGGGGCATCGCGGCGACGGCGGGCTCCTTCCTGCTCTCGCTGTGGGTGCTCGCGACGGTCGCGGGCGGCGCGGCGGCGAACCGCACGATCTACACGTGGGCGAGCGCCGGCGGGATCGGCCCGACGGACGTCGAACTCTCCTTCGGGATCTTAATCGACCCGCTGTCGGCGCTCATGCTCGTCATCGTGACGCTCGTCGCGCTGCTCGTGCACGTGTTCTCGCTCGGCTACATGAACGACGAGGGCGAGACCGGCCTCCCGCGCTACTACGCCGGGCTCGGCCTGTTCACGGCGTCGATGCTCGGCTTCGTGGTCGCCGATAACCTGCTGATGGCGTTCATGTTCTTCGAGCTGGTCGGGCTCTGCTCGTACCTGCTCATCGGGTTCCACTTCCGCGAGCCCGGCCCGCCGTCGGCGGCGAAGAAGGCGTTCCTCGTCACCCGCTTCGGCGACTACTTCTTCCTGATCGGCGTCGTCGCCGTCATCGGGACGTTCGGCACGGCGCAGTTCGCCGGACCGGAGTCGTTCCCGGCGCTGGCCGAGGCGGCGCTCGGCGGCGAGGGCTCGGTCGCGTGGACGCCCGGCGGACTCGACCTGCAGACGTGGCTCACCGTCGTCGGCCTGCTCGTCCTCGGCGGCGTCGTCGGGAAGTCGGCGCAGTTCCCGCTGCACACGTGGCTCCCCGACGCGATGGAGGGTCCGACGCCCGTCTCCGCGCTGATCCACGCCGCGACGATGGTCGCGGCCGGCGTCTACCTCGTCGCGCGGATGT
>NZ_CVRT01000034.1 GCF_001261915.1 Halorubrum sp. SD626R | reverse complement strand
GTCAGCGCGATCCCGACCCAGAGCCGGAGGCTGTCGAGCACCGGCGGCGCGTCGTCCGGCCCGGACAGCGCCGGCGGCAGCGACTCGGCGAGCCCGGACACCTTCGGGTTCCCCATCGTGAGCACGAGGTTCCCGATGAACAGGACCGTCGAGACGAACAGCAGCGTCCCGCCGATCGCGATCTGAATGTTGAGCTCCTCGAACCCGCCGAACATCGTCGGGTAGTCGAAGCCGCTGTACTCGGGCTCCGCCGTCCGGCGCGGCACGCCCATGATCCCCTGGGCGTGCATCGCGTTCGACATCAGCGCCATCCCGATGAACCAGAGGACGACTTGGAACAGCCCGATCGGGCGGCTGTAGATCGGTTTGTTGGAGATCTGCGGCCAGATCCAGTAGGTCGCGGCCATGAACGTGAGCGCGACGGCGGTGCCGACGGTGAGGTGGAAGTGCCCCGGCACCCAGATCGTGTTGTGGATCATGTAGTTGATGTTCATGCCGGCGTTCACCATGCCGGAGAAGCCGCCGGCGGCGAACATCAGCCCCGCGAGCATCATCCCGGTGAACTCGGGCTTGCGCCACGGGAGGTCGGTGAGCCAGCCTAAGAGTCCGGTCCCGCCGCGCTGTCGGGCGCCGTACTCCACGCTCGCGACGACCGTGAACGCCGTGAGCAGGCTCGGCAACAACAGGAACATCGTGTTCGTCATCGAGATGAACTTGAATCCCTCGGCGATCCCGGGGTCGAGGTACTGGTGGTGGATGCCGACCGGGGTCGACAGCAGGAGGAACAGCACGAAGACGACGCGCGCGAGCGGGTCGCTGAACAGCCGCCCGCCGGCGATCTTCGGGAGGACAGTGTACCACAGCATGTACGCCGGCATCAGCCAGAAGTACACCACCGGGTGGCCGAAGAACCAGAACAGCGTCCGGGTGAGCGTCGGGTTCACCTGGTCGATGAAGCCGAGCGACCACGGCAGGAGGAAGAGGAGGACGGACGCCGCGACCGCCGACGACGCGATGTACCACATCGCCATCGTCGTCAGCACCATGAACGTCTGCAGCGGGATCCGGTCGTCGGGGTGCTCGCGCTTCCACGCGAGGAACGTCCGGAACCAGTCGGCGCCGGCGATCCACGAGCCGACGATGAAGACGGCGAGGCCCGTGTAAAACAGGGGATGCGCCTGCAGCGGCGCGTAGAACGTGAAGAGGACGTCCGCGCTCATGTCGAGCGCGGGGAAAAAGCCGGCGAGGATCGAGACGCCGGTCATCGTCATCCCGACCGCCATGATCGCGTACCACGTCCACGTGATCCGGATGTCGACGAGCGGCCGGTCGAGGCTCCGGGTCACCGCCCACGTGAACAGCCCCACGAGGAAGAAGATGGTGAAGCTGATCACCATGAAGACGCCGTGGGCGGTCAGCACGGTGTAGTAGTCGGTCGACGGAATGATCCGCGCCACGTCGGTCCGGTGGAGCGTCTGAACGATCCCGAAGATCGCGCCGAGCGTTAGCGCGAAGAAGGAGCTGAGGAGGGCTGCGCGGACGACGCGCGCCTCGTCGGGGAACTTGTCGACGAAGGACCGCTCGGCCTCGATGGCGTCGCTCACGCGCCGTCACCTCCGTCGTTCCGCTCTTCGAACTCGGCCTGACTGACGACGTTCACCTTCCCCTCCATCACGTGGTGGCCGGCGCCGCAGTACTCGTTACAGATGAGCCCGTACTCCTCGGAGCCGTCGACCTCGACGGTGAGCTCGGAGACCTCGCCGGGGACGACCATCGTGTTCGCGTTCGTGCCGACCACCTCGAACCCGTGGATCACGTCCCTGGAGGTGACGTAGAAGGTGACGGTGCTGTCCTCGGGGACGACGATCGGGCTCGGCTCGAACCCGAACTGGTAGGCGACGACGTACGCCGCGTACTCGTTTTCGCCGACCCGCTCGACGCGCGGCTCGGAGAACCGCTCGTCCTCGTCGAGCGCCTGGGCGTTCACCGTCGGCTCGCCGTCGGCGACCATCGCGACGCCGGGACCCACGGCGCCGTACGTGACCGAGCCGATGAGCAGCAGTATCAGGAGGATCGACGCCGCCAGCCAGAGCTTCTCGTAGGCGTGAATGTGCATGCGTGATCACCCCACGACGACCAGATCCCGCCCGAGGAACTCGATGTAATAGATGTACACCCACGCGAGCAGCAGGATGACGAAGTAGATCCCGATGAGCGT
>NZ_CVRT01000033.1 GCF_001261915.1 Halorubrum sp. SD626R | reverse complement strand
CGGTCGAACTCGTGGAACGTCCCGTCGTCGAGGAAGTAGTCGATGCGCTCGCGCGCGGTCATCTTCCCCTTCTCGTGTTGCGACTGGATCCGTTCCTCGCCCCCGCCCTCGGCCGCCCGCTCGCGGCGCTCCCGGAGGTCCTCGATACGGTCGTCCATCGTCACGCCGGACCACCCTGAGTCATTACCTCGTGGGTCGGCGAGCGGCATGAAAAGGGTTCCCCTATCCGACGTTTTCGACTTCGACGCGCGTCGAATCCGAGGGCCGCTCGGCCGTCGCCCTCGTTCGACGGCACGACCGTCACCGGTCCGCCGTCGACCGTCCGCACGAGCCCTGTCGCCGGTTCGCACGGGGACGGGCGGTTCGACGCTTTTAAACCTCCGATGGACCTCTCTCCGATGAGACAGGCTTCGCCTGTTTCACTGACCCGTAGGAGCGACCTGCGTACTACGGAGGTGAAAATGGCAGACACAATACAAGAGGCCGTAACTCTCGCACTCGACGATGCGCCCGAGCGGAACTTCCGCGAGACCGTGGACATCGCGATCAACCTGCGAGACCTCGACCTCAACGATCCGTCGAACCGCATCGACGAGTCCGTCGTGCTGCCGGCTGGAACGGGGCAGGAGACACAGATCGTCGTCTTCGCGGAGGGCGAAACCGCCGTCCGCGCAGAGGAGGTCGCTGACGAAGTGCTCGACAGCGACGACCTCGAAGACCTCGGAGACGACGACGACCGCGCAAAGGACCTGGCCGGCGAGACCGACTTCTTCGTCGCGGAGGCCAACCTGATGCAGGACATCGGTCGGTACCTCGGTACCGTCCTCGGTCCGCGCGGGAAGATGCCTACCCCACTACAGCCGGACGACGACATCGTCGAGACCGTCAACCGGATGAAGAACACGGTGCAGCTCCGGTCGCGCGACCGGCGCACGTTCCACACCCGCGTCGGCGCCGAGGACATGGGCGCCGAGGCGATCTCGGACAACATCGACGTCATCGTCCGGCGGCTCGAAGCGAGCCTCGAGAAGGGGCCGCTCAACATCGACGGGATCTTCGTGAAGACCACGATGGGTCCCGCCAAGGAGGTGCCCGTATGAGCTCGGTCCGCAAGACCGAGACGATCCCGCAGTGGAAGCAGGACGAGGTCGACGAGCTCGTCGAGTTCATCGACTCGTTCAACTCCGTCGGGATCGTTGGCGTCGGCGGCATTCCGAGCCGGCAGCTCCAGGCCATGCGCCGCGAGCTGCACGGCTCGGCCGATGTCCGCGTGAGCCGGAACACGCTCACCACCCGCGCCCTGGAGGAGGTCGGCGGCGGCGTCGAGGAGCTGACCCAATACGTCTCGGGTCAGGTCGCGCTCATCGGCACGAACGACAACCCGTTCGGCCTCTTCAAGCAGCTGGAAGCCTCGAAGACCCCCGCCCCGATCAACGCGGGCGAGGTGGCTCCCAACGACGTCGTCATCCCCGAGGGCGACACCGGCGTCGACCCGGGACCGTTCGTCGGCGAACTCCAGACGGTCGGCGCGGCCGCGCGCATCCAGGACGGCTCGATCATGGTCACCGAGGACTCGAAGGTCCTC
>NZ_CVRT01000032.1 GCF_001261915.1 Halorubrum sp. SD626R | reverse complement strand
TCGTCCGAGCGGTCGCCCCACCAGTCGGTGCCGACGACCCACGCGCCGAAGCCGATCTCCGAGACCTCGACGCCCGAGTTCCCGAGTTCGCGGTGTTGCATACCCGTTGGTTGGCGGTCGGGACACTTATCGGGCGCGGTCGGTCCCGGAAGGGCGGAATCCGACTCGTCCCGACCGCGGTCGTCGGCGCCCCCCGTTCCTCGTCACACCGCTGGATATTACTCGTCCGTCGCCGACCGGACGACCATGGACGACGCCCTTCGCCGTCGGCTCGACGCCGTCGTCGCGCTACTCGCGGTCGTCGCCGTCGTCTCGGTCACCGCGCTGCTGCTCGCGTTCGGCAGGGCCGCGATCGCCCCGGTCTTCGCGGTCGCGTTCGTCGGCGTCCTCGTCGCCCTGTTCGTCCGCGCCGAACTGTACTAACCGGGCCGCCCCGGGCCGGCGGCCGCGGCGCCGCACAACCGAATCCCTTTGGGGGACGGCGACGAAGGTGGGCCGATGACAAAGCGACACGTGTCCCTGCCCGACGGCGCGGAGGCCGGGGTCCGAGGGTTCATCGACGAGGTGGACGAGCGGCTCTCCTCGGACGAGGACACCTGCGACGTCGTTCGCGACGTCCTGATCGACCTCCACGGGGACCGCGAGCGGTGGGAGGCGTGGCGCGACGGGGAGTCGGTGTCGCGGGCGGAGCGCGTCCGCCTCCAGGGGTACGACCCGTGCAACGCCACGCTGGAGTCGGAGTACTACGCCGAGAAGGACGAGGACCGCTTCCAGCGCTCGAAACACCTCCAGTGGCTCTGGCGCCAGTTCGACGCCACGCCGATGGCCGACAACGTCGAGTTCGCCCTCCGGTTCCGCCAGATGCTCGGGAACCACCTGTTCGCGGAGTGCGGGGACGACTGTCGCTTCTTCAAGGGGATCTCCGTCACCTACGGCCACAACATCGAGGTCGGCGACAACGTCGTGATCCACGACGACGTCCACCTCGACGACCGCGGGAAGCTGACGATCGGCGACCGCGCGTCGGTCTCCGACGGCGTCCACCTCTACAGCCACGACCACGACCTCGTCGACCAGACCGAGGT